>NZ_CP012602.1:0-2500 GCF_001278805.1 Bacillus sp. FJAT-18017
CACAGGGGCTTACGCCCCAACTACCATCGGCGCTGAGAAGCTTAACTTCCGTGTTCGGGATGGGAACGGGTGTGACCTTCTCGCCATAGTCGCCAGACAATGAAGACATATATTATTATAATGTCTTTTTGGTTTTTTTCAAGAGAATTTCTGTTCCCTCAAAACTGGATAATCGTAAAGGAAGAATTAGAAGAACATCAAGTAATCAATTTGTCCAGTTTCGGCTTCTAGCCTCTCGAGGTCGCTTCAGTCCGTCCACGGAAGTCAAAAAACGACTTCCTAGCCGGCCTTCCAGCGCTTGTCGAGGCTGTACAGTCGCCTACACTTTTCTATTTGGTTAAGTCCTCGATCTATTAGTATCAGTCAGCTCCACACGTCGCCGCGCTTCCACCTCTGACCTATCAACCTGATCATCTTTCAGGGATCTTACTTCTTGCGAATGGGAAATCTCATCTTGAGGGGGGCTTCATGCTTAGATGCTTTCAGCACTTATCCCGTCCGCACATAGCTACCCAGCGATGCCTTTGGCAAGACAACTGGTACACCAGCGGTGCGTCCATCCCGGTCCTCTCGTACTAAGGACAGCTCCTCTCAAATTTCCTGCGCCCACGACGGATAGGGACCGAACTGTCTCACGACGTTCTGAACCCAGCTCGCGTACCGCTTTAATGGGCGAACAGCCCAACCCTTGGGACCGACTACAGCCCCAGGATGCGATGAGCCGACATCGAGGTGCCAAACCTCCCCGTCGATGTGGACTCTTGGGGGAGATAAGCCTGTTATCCCCGGGGTAGCTTTTATCCGTTGAGCGATGGCCCTTCCATGCGGAACCACCGGATCACTAAGCCCGACTTTCGTCCCTGCTCGACTTGTAGGTCTCGCAGTCAAGCTCCCTTGTGCCTTTACACTCTGCGAATGATTTCCAACCATTCTGAGGGAACCTTTGGGCGCCTCCGTTACATTTTAGGAGGCGACCGCCCCAGTCAAACTGCCTGCCTGACACTGTCTCCCACCCCGATAAGGGGTGCGGGTTAGAATTTCAATACAGCCAGGGTAGTATCCCACCGACGCCTCCACCGAAGCTGGCGCTCCGGCTTCTCAGGCTCCTACCTATCCTGTACAAGCTGTACCAAAATTCAATATCAGGCTGCAGTAAAGCTCCACGGGGTCTTTCCGTCCTGTCGCGGGTAACCTGCATCTTCACAGGTACTATAATTTCACCGAGTCTCTCGTTGAGACAGTGCCCAGATCGTTACGCCTTTCGTGCGGGTCGGAACTTACCCGACAAGGAATTTCGCTACCTTAGGACCGTTATAGTTACGGCCGCCGTTTACTGGGGCTTCGATTCAGAGCTTCGCGTGAGCTAACCCCTCCTCTTAACCTTCCAGCACCGGGCAGGCGTCAGCCCCTATACTTCGCCTTGCGGCTTCGCAGAGACCTGTGTTTTTGCTAAACAGTCGCCTGGGCCTATTCACTGCGGCTCTTCAGGGCTATGAACCCTAAAGAGCACCCCTTCTCCCGAAGTTACGGGGTCATTTTGCCGAGTTCCTTAACGAGAGTTCTCTCGCTCACCTTAGGATTCTCTCCTCGCCTACCTGTGTCGGTTTGCGGTACGGGCACCTTTCATCTCGCTAGAGGCTTTTCTTGGCAGTGTGGAATCAGGAACTTCGGTACTAAATTTCCCTCGCTGTCACAGCTCAGCCTTCACGGGAAGTGGATTTGCCTGCTTCCCAGCCTAACTGCTTAGACGCACATGTCCAATAGTGCGCTTACCCTATCCTCCTGCGTCCCCCCATTGCTCAAACGATGAAGAGGTGGTACAGGAATATCAACCTGTTGTCCATCGCCTACGCCTTTCGGCCTCGGCTTAGGTCCCGACTAACCCTGAGCGGACGAGCCTTCCTCAGGAAACCTTAGGCATTCGGTGGATGGGATTCTCACCCATCTTTCGCTACTCATACCGGCATTCTCACTTCCAAGCGCTCCACAAGTCCTTCCGGTCTTGCTTCGACGCCCTTGGAACGCTCTCCTACCGCGGACACCATAAGGTGTCCACCCACAGCTTCGGTGATACGTTTAGCCCCGGTACATTTTCGGCGCAGAGTCACTCGACCAGTGAGCTATTACGCACTCTTTAAATGATGGCTGCTTCTAAGCCAACATCCTGGTTGTCTAAGCAACTCCACATCCTTTTCCACTTAACGTATACTTTGGGACCTTAGCTGGTGGTCTGGGCTGTTTCCCTTTTGACTACGGATCTTATCACTCGCAGTCTGACTCCCACGGATAAGTCTTTGGCATTCGGAGTTTGTCTGAATTCGGTAACCCGATGGGGGCCCCTAGTCCAAACAGTGCTCTACCTCCAAGACTCTTACAACGTGAGGCTAGCCCTAAAGCTATTTCGGAGAGAACCAGCTATCTCCAAGTTCGATTGGAATTTCTCCGCTACCCACACCTCATCCCCGCACTTTTCAACGTGCGTGGGTTCGGGCCTCCAGTA
>NZ_CP012602.1:5000-67500 GCF_001278805.1 Bacillus sp. FJAT-18017
CGTCCTGAGCCAGGATCAAACTCTCCAATAAAGAGTGAGTGATTAGCTCATAAAGTTACGTTGGCTGATGGCCGAAGCCATCAAAATATTATTGTTTGTTGACGCTTGTTTGTTTAGTTTTCAAGGAACAAAAATTAAGTTCCGCCACTTTACAGCGACCTTCTTAATATACCACACTACCATGTTGATGTCAAAACTTTTTTTCGTGAAAGTTGCCTCGCTCTCTCAGCAACGTTTTTTAGTATACCAAGGCTTACATCTAAAATCAACAGTTTTTTAATTTTATTTTTTTCCACATTGTGCTTTAACCTCGCTTAAGCTTCCTCTTCCTCATATACTTCAGGCAATCAATGGGTGGTGCCACTCTTTTGAACAGGGAAAATAAAATTTTATATCGTTCTTCCATCGCTCTTTTTGCTATTGAATCTATTCTCTCATCTTCAAGATCAAATAAGATTTCTTCCATTTCCCTTTTTATAAGGTACTCTATTTCTTTCACTTCTTTCGCATTAATCAACATTCCAATCATCCATTTACCACCTCTGCTATTTAATTTGAAGTTATCATTACCAAATTATTCTATTGTATGTATTTCTTTTGGAAATTCATACTTGTCTGCCTATAGGCATAGGTATAGGACAGGGAGTTCCTTGGACTAGGAGACGAGGAGGGAAAATAATGAACATATTTGTTGTACTTAATGGTAAGCGTTTGAAACAAGTTATTCTTATCATTGTCTCTGCTTTTTTTGCTGCCTGGATCTTATTTATGGATAATTTAGTGCAAGTACCAGTCTTTTCAACAAAGGATGGTCCTAAAGCGGTCTACAAGGGCGAAAAGGATATTGCCATTACCTTTAATATTGGCTGGGGGGATGAAAAAGCAGCACCGATTCTTGATGTGTTGGAAAAAGAAAATGTAAAGGCAGCCACTTTCTTCCTTTCCGGTTCATGGGCAGAACGGCATCCGGACCTGGTAAACCGGATTGTCAAAAAGGGGTATGAAGTAGGTATCCTTGGTTACTCTTATGAGGATTATACCGACCTTGAAGATACTCAAATTCGGAAAGACCTCGCAAAAGCCCAAACTGCCTTTGGCAAACTAAATATTAAGGAAATAGACCTAATCCGCGCACCAACAGGCCACTTTGACCAAAGAACTTTGAGAATAGCTGAACGATTTGGCTACACGGTTGTTCATTGGAGTGTTGACTCAAAGGATTGGACCAACCCCGGTGTAAAAAAGATAATCACGAATGTAAGTAAAGCAGGACCAGGAGATATTATCCTTTTGCATGCCTCTGACTCAGCAAAACAAACTGGAAAAGCTCTACCGCAAATTATTAAAGGGTTAAAGGATAAAGGGCTTAACTTTGTTTCGGTATCAGAGATGATAGCCAACGGAGACGCAAAATCGGAGGAAGTTCGGTGATTGCCGATAAACACTAAAAAGCCATCCAAGCTACACTAGGATGGCTTTTTCATTTCCTCTTAACAAGTTAGTTGCCTTTTTGCTTTTTAGTTTTTAAGGATTGTGCGGTTGCCGCCTTTCTTTCTTGAAACCTTTTCCGCTCTTCCTGAGATTTTTGATTAAGCTTGTGAAGGACTAGAAGCTGGTATGCGTTACAGGCAAGCAAAGGAAACAACATTAAGAAAAACCAGCTTTCCTCGTTAACTCGAAGAACCGGGACCCATTCAAGAATTGTTGCAACAACAATAAAGAATAAAGCAGGAATAAAGGCTTCCTTATTCGTTTGTTTCATTTTTAGGAAGGCCACTATTAGTCCTACTGCAAGAATAACTAGGGCAGGCAAAACATAGCGCAGTATGCTTTCCCCTTCCTTAGCAAACGCATCGTACCTTAAATAAATAAGGTCAAATAAAACAAATGCCAGCAAGATTACCTGCACAGCATTCCAGAGCTTGGCTGACCTGAAGATTCCAAGCCCGAAACGATGGACGGTTAAATAGGCAAAAAATCCGGCCTGGCTTAGCAGACTAAATATCATCCCAACACCGATAAGCCAAAGCATAACTGACAATATTTCAAGTATATTAAAATCTGCAAACAGAGGCGCAAACTCATTCCAGCGAACAATAAACCCAACAATAATAGTCACAAGCGCCCCAAGTACCAATGTGTTGAAAAATAATTTAACCCAATTACGGCTAGTCACAGCATTTCCCCCAATATGTATAATGCATTTCAATTTTACCATAGGCGGACTAAAAAACCATGCTTTCCTACAACGAATAAATATGAGGATTTTTCTTCATGCTAAAAGTAACTGAATTTGGTGAAGGGGGGCAATCATAATGAAAAAGAGGCTTGTATTGCTAGTATCAGGAGCAATCCTGATTTTATCTGCCTGTACAGGTGGAGGGAACCAGGCACAAAGTAAGCTGGATTACGAAGAAACAAAGAAGATGCTAGTAGATATCCTTCATACTGAAGAGGGAAAAAAAGCTATTCAGGAAATTGTTACGGACGAAAAAATAAAACAAGAAATGATTATGGACCAGGCTGTTGTAAGTGAGACTATTCAAAAGACGTTAACATCCAAGGAAGGTACGGACTTTTACAAAAAATCACTTGAGAATCCAAAGATAGCCGCCAGCATGGCAAAGGGTATGAAAACCGAAAATGAAAAGCTCCTTAAGGATTTAATGAAAGACCCCGAATACCGGGCGATGATGATTGAAATTTTAAAGGAGCCCGAGATGCAAAAGGAAATGGCTGATGCCCTTAAAAGCAAGGATTTCAGACTCCATCTCCAAAGCGTCATTGCTGAGTCAATGCAAAGCCCTTTATTTAAAGCTGAAATGCAAAAACTTTTATTACAGGCAGCAGAAGAAGCAACAAAATCAGAAAAAAACGCAAAAAGCGGCGAGGGTTCTTAAAGAGGCACCTAACTAAAAGCCTCTTCCAAGGCGGAAGAGGCTTTTAGCATTATTTTGTTTCTAGAAGATTGATTACCTTATCTGCAATCTTTAAATACACCTCACCAATTGGATGATCTTCCTGGTAAACCGAAGGTGCAAAGTCCTCTTCATTCCAGTCAGGCTGTCCGAGTGGAAGCTGCCCGATTACTTCTGTGTTTAGTGCCTCGGCAAGTCTTTCACCGCCTCCGCGTCCAAAAATATATTCCTTTTCGTTAGTCAATTTGCTTTCAAAATAAGCCATATTCTCAATAACTCCGAGAATTTCATGATCCGTTTTTAATGCCATTGCGCCCGCACGTGCCGCAACGAAGGCAGCTGTCGGATGCGGAGTTGTTACAATGATTTCTTTGCAGGAAGGAAGCATGGAATGGACATCAAGCGCAACGTCCCCAGTTCCTGGCGGCAAGTCCAGCAATAAATAATCCAGATCTCCCCAGCTTACCTCATCAAAGAAACTGTTCAGCATTTTCCCTAGCATTGGACCGCGCCAAATAATTGGCGAGTTGTCCTCCACAAAGAATCCCATCGAAATGACTTTGACACCGAACCGCTCAACAGGAAGAATTTTTTCGTTTTTTACTGCAGGCCGCTCTGATATACCCATCATATCAGGCACGCTAAATCCATAAATATCCGCATCTACTAGCCCAACTTTCTTGCCGAGTCTGGCAAGGGATACAGCAAGATTAACCGAAACAGTCGATTTGCCTACTCCGCCCTTTCCGCTTGCAATTGCAATAAAGGTGGTTTTGCTTCCAGGTGCCAGTAGATTTTGCCCGCTTTGAGCCTGCTCTGGACGGTGTGCAGCTAGCACCTCATCCGAAAGCTGACCGAATCTGATCCCTACCGAAGCTGCTCCTGCCCCTTTTAAAGCGTTAACGATTTGCGTCTGAAGCTGCAACTGTTCGGCCGTCCCGGTTTTGGCAATTGAAATCTTTACACTGACATGGCCCTTTTCTTCTTTTACTTTTATTTCATCAATTGCATTTAATTCACCGAGCGATTTATGTAAAAATGGCTCTTGTAATTCGCTAACTATTTCCCTTACGCTAACCTCAGTAATCATTAAAAAAGCACCTGCCTTGTTAGGATTGGATAAACTACATTCGGTTTCTATATTATATCATATCAAACTGTCCGGGCTGTTAACTACGACACACCCTCACAGATTTCCACTATTATTTTGATTAAACTTCACAATGAAAAGCTCTTTAAATTTCCCTTAAAAAGAAATGCGCATTTTTCCAGTCATGAGGCGTCTCAATCAACTTCTTTAAAAACAATAATGTCCTATTACCTAGCCACGATATAAAGAACTGTCGACAGTAGCGATATCAATAACTTCTACAAAAATAAAATAGGGAGACGATTGTCTCCCAGTTTACTGTTATTTTGTATAATAACGGATAATCCCTTTGTATATGGAGGCTGCTACCATCTCTTGATACGAATCGCGTTCGAGGTTCATTTTTTCTGTTGGATTGGAGAGAAAGCCAGCCTCAACAAGCACTCCCGGTTTTTCAGAATGTTTGAGGATGAATAGGTCATTTAGTGGTTTGGCTTTTCTTGTAGTATTTTCAAGGTTAACTCTAAGTTCCTTCTGAATTAGCTTCGCTGCTTTTGCATTTTCTTTCAGTTTTGAATTATAGAATGTCTGTGCGCCACTCCATCTGGAGGATGGAATTGCATTTAAATGAATGCTAATAACCAGGTCGGCATCAGAGTTATTGATAATTTTTATTCTTTCTTTTAGGTCTGCTGCTTTTCTGCGGCTATAGCCTTTCATATCAGTCGGTGCGAGATCCCGATCTGTTTCACGTGTCATTAGGACAATTGCCCCTTGTTGCTGCAGGAAATCACGAAGCTTTAGAGATATGCTAAGGGCGATATCCTTTTCCTGCATCGGACGGTCTCCCGCACCACCATCAACACCACCATGGCCCGGGTCAATGAGAATCACCTTTCCTGATAAAGGCATGCTCCAGGTTGTCCATGTTTTATTTTCATTAAAATCAAACTGGATTATAAAAAACAGCACGACCAGCCCGACCGCAAAGGCAGTCCGTTTCAGTCTTCGTTTCCACACTCCATCCATCCCCCTGCCTGTCCTTTTCTATATCACTATATGGGCAGGTCAGGGCGTTTAGAACCGAATAAGACGATTAGTGGAGGCGAAGCTTATAACGGCGGCGGCCTTTTTCATATCCTGCCATCCACCACGATCTTACATATTGCTCACACTGGAAGTAAAGAGCCTCAGAGTAGAACCCTTCCTCACCAGCACCCCAATATAACAGGAAATTATAAAGAGTATCAATTAAGTGAGTTTCCTCTGGTTCACATCGTTTAAGTGTCGATTCAATCGCTTCACCACTATGGGCGAATTTTGATAAATTTGCCCCCAGCAAATACGATTCCAGTGCTACATCATAACAAGCCTCTAGAATTCCGGGGTTTTTGAATAGTCCGGCAGTGAGCCTGGTCGATCCGAAAAATTCCTGAACTTTTCTTTTCAATTCCTCTATATTCACTTCACGTAAGACAGAACGTTCATATTTCATCTGTTTTTGACGTCTTTTTTCAGTAAAGGTTGTAATCACATTCAATACATTCACCTCTTAATCCTAGTCTTTATCAGGTTTAAAAAGAGAATACAGCCTCTAGCAGTGATTCGTTTTCCAGATTTGCAACCAATTAGCAATTGCAGAGGCTAAATCTGGTATACTATCTGAATATAAAGAAAATTAACAGGCGGAGCCCATTGTTACAACCGTTATATTCCGCCTATTTAAACAGAAAAGAAGGGTTTGGTATGAAAAGAAAGTTCCATTACGCCTGGGTTATTTTAGGTGTTTCATTTTTTGGAGTACTTGCGAGCCAGGGAGTTCGTTTTTCGTTTGGTGCCTTCATGGAATCATGGGAAACGTTTTTTTCGGCAACACGGGGAACGATTTCTGCCGTGTCGTTTTTAAGCTTTATTGTTTTTGCCCTTGCCCAGCCGCTTGCCGGTAAAATGATTGATCAATTCGGGGTCAGGTTCGTGTTTGTTATTAGTACTGCAATCGTGGGCATCGGTACACTTCTGACCTTTTTTGCAACATCCGTCTGGCAGCTGTTCATCTTGTACGGGATTATCTCTTCAGCGGGTTTTGGCGGAGCATCCGGTGTCACCGCAACTGTGGCGGTCACTAAATGGTTCACAGCAAAGCGCGGCCTGGCACTTGGTCTGGTCGAGGCCGGCTTTGGTGCAGGCCAGATGGTCATCGTTACAAGTTCGATATTCCTAATTGAAATTTACGGCTGGCAAAATACTGTTCTCATACTTGGATTGTTCCTACTGATTGTTGTCTGCCCGGTACTGGCCTTGCTGCTAAAATCCGATCCTGCGGAAGCGGGGTACGAGCCACTGGGCGGTGCTGCTCCGCCGGAAGAAACGTCTATTTCCTCTTCGGGTGTTAAAGGGAACGATTCCCGTCCAGGCCGGAAATTCTGGTTTTTGCTGATTCCATTCTTTGTTTGTGGAGTAACGACAACCGGTTTGATGGATACCCATCTAATCCCGTTTGCCCAGTACTGCGGATTCTCTCCGGTTGTCACAAGTACCGCAGTCAGCCTGCTGGCGGGATTCAATATCCTGGGCACTCTCCTGGCCGGAGTTCTCGCCGATAAAATTGACAATCGAAAAATCCTTGCCTTCCTATATTTTACGAGAGCATTAACCGTCCTCTTCCTGTTTGTGTTCTCTAGCCAGGTAAGCCTGATGGTAATCTTTGTTGAAAATCCTACCCTGCTGCTGATTTTTTCAGTTTCATTCGGGCTCGTTGATTTCGCGACTGTCCCTCCTACAGTTAAACTGATGTCCGAGTACTTTAAAGGACAATCTCTAGGGCTTTTAACCGGCTGGCTGTTCATGAGCCACCAACTCGGTTCCGCACTTGGTTCCTTTATCCCGGGTCTCCTGTTCGACCAATCCGGCAGCTACAGCCTGTCATTCTTATTCGCTGTCGTCCTGCTGATTGGGGCAGGGGTTTTAAGTGCCCTCCTGCCAAAAACCAAGATTCAGGCAACCAGGTAATTTTTGTCCAGCCTTGGCGACAGGGCTGGTTTTTATGTAAAAAAAGATCAAGGCCCCCAGCCAATCGGCTAGAGACCTTGATTAAAGAAGTATGGGCATCTGGGCATTCCTTAATGGCATTCTTATTTAATCCAGTATTTAAATGACTTTTGGAGAATTGAGGATGATTACTAGCCTGTGAAACAATTGCGTGAAGAATAAAAAAGTGGAGTGACAGTACCTTGCACACAAAAAGACCCCCAACCAAATTGGTTGAGAGTCTTTGATAAGCAAAATTAACGCTTTGAGAACTGAGGTGCACGACGAGCGCCTTTAAGACCGTATTTCTTACGTTCTTTCATACGAGCGTCACGAGTCAGAAGACCTGCACGCTTCAGCGTTGGACGGAATTCTGGGTCAGCTTGCAGCAATGCACGTGCGATGCCGTGGCGGATTGCGCCAGCCTGGCCAGTGTAGCCGCCGCCTTTAACGTTTACTAGAATATCGTAGCTGCCAAGAGTTTCAGTCGCAACTAGCGGCTGCTTAACAACTTCACGAAGTGCTTCGAATGGAATGTAGCTAGTGATTTCACGGTTGTTGACTGTGATTTGGCCATTGCCAGGTACTAGGCGTACGCGGGCAACAGAGCTTTTACGACGGCCTGTGCCGATATATTGAACTTGTGCCAAGTTAATACCCTCCCTTTATTATCCGCGAAGTTCGTAAACTTCTGGTTTTTGTGCTTGGTGCGGATGCTCGCTGCCAGCATATACATGCAGCTTTTTAAACATTTGACGGCCAAGAGAATTCTTTGGAAGCATGCCTTTAACAGCAAGCTCTAGCATTTTCTCGGCGTAGTTAGTGCGCATTTCAAGCGCTGTTCTTTGCTTAAGGCCGCCTGGGTGCTGGGTGTGGCGGTAGTAAATCTTGTCATGCAGTTTGTTGCCTGTAAGAGCTACTTTAGAAGCATTTAGAATAATGACATGGTCGCCTGTGTCGACATGCGGTGTAAAAGTTGGTTTGTTTTTGCCACGTAGGATTGCTGCAACTTCGGAAGCAAGGCGTCCAAGAGTCTTGCCTTCTGCATCAACCACGTACCATTTACGCTCGATATTGTTGGCATTCGCCATAAATGTTGTACGCATGAGTTTCCCTCCTAATTTAAATCAAAAAAATATTTCGCGCTTTATATCAGCTAAAGAGGCTGCCTGCTCTGTTCCGGGAGCGGTGCCGAAGCGGTTTTGCGCATCAAGTGTCAAGTTCATATATTCTTAATCACGATGAGGCTTTCCGGGGCTTTATCGTGGGATTAAAATACACACATATGATATGATAAACGCTTATGGTTCATATGTCAAGAAAATATTATACACCAGGTTTAGTTGTCAGTAAAAATATTTTAAACGCGCATTGATTATGTGCCAATATACATATACCATGCTCTTCAGTAATGGACCTTCCACAAGTAAAGTCCGTGAGAAGGAGCGGTTCTCCCCGCTCGCGTCCGGTCTCTTGCTTCAAGCAGTTCCTTCATATCACCCGGTTTCCTGGTACCTGTACCGACCTCTAAAAGCGTTCCAGTCAGGATTCTTACCATGTTATACAAAAAACCATTTCCGCTAAATACCATTACAAGACGATCCTCTTCTTTTGAAAAAGTAATTCTGGATACAGTTCGGACCTTATCCTTTACATCTGTATTAGAAGCACAAAAACTCGAGTAATCGTGTGTGCCGCATAAATGAAATGCCGCTTCTTTCATCGCGTCAATATTCAAAGAATAGGGATAATGATAAGCTAAATTGCGAATAAAAGGGTCTTTATGTTCGCCGAGATGTAGGAAATAACGATATTCCTTCCCTTTTGCGTCAAATCTCGCATGGAAGCCGGAAGCTGATTTAGTAGCCGATAGCACTACTATCTCACCGCCAAGCAAAGAATTGAGAGCCACTGGCCAGCGCTTCTCAGGTATGGATAGGGGCGAGTCAAAATGAATGACCTGGCCTTTAGCATGGACACCTGCATCTGTTCTTCCAGAAGCTGTGACCTTCACGTTTTCACCTTTATGAAGTTTGGTCAGGGCAGCTTCCAATTCACCCTGGACGGTTCGTTTACCTGGCTGGACCTGATACCCGGCAAAACCTGTTCCATCATATGAAATAATGCATTTATAGCGCTGCATACTTTTCCTCCATTAAGAACGCAACATTGCCAGGACAACTGTCAATGCAACCAATAAAAAGATTTGGATTGTATCTGTCTTTTTCCATTCCAGCTTCCTAAACCTCGTCCTGCCCTCTCCGCCTCGATAGCCCCGCGCTTCCATTGCAGTTGCCAAATCTTCCGCCCGTTTAAACGAACTTACAAATAAAGGGATTAATAAGGGAATGATTGCTTTAATACGATCCTTAATTGGACCACTGCCAAATTCTACACCACGGGCAATTTGGGCTTTCATAATCTTATCTGTTTCCTCCATCAGTGTTGGAATAAAACGAAGGGATATGGACATCATTAGGGCAAGCTCATGAACCGGAAATTTTATTTTCTTAAGAGGATTTAACAGTACTTCCAATCCGTCCGTAATTTCTATAGGTGTTGTTGTAAGGGTAAGCAAGGATGTAACAAGTATCAGGAAAAAGAATCTTAAGGAAATAAATATTCCCTGGCGAATCCCTCCGCTGTAAATCTTGATCCAACCAAGTTCCAAGACCACGTTTCCTTCCCGGGTAAGGAACAAGTGCAGCAGGAGTGTAAATATTACTAGCCAAAGGATCGGCTTTAATCCTTCATATAGGAATTTTAGCGGGATCCTTGACAAGCTTAGCAAGTAAAAAGTATAAACAGCCAGTAACCCATAGGTAATGACATTATTAGCGAGGAAGACAATGACTACAAACGAAAATACCAAGATAAGCTTTGAGCGCGGATCCATTTTATGAATAGCTGAATCAACTGGGACGTAACGTCCAAAAATCATTTTTTCCATCATGGACGTATACCCCCTTCAAAACGGGCAATTTCTTCAGCAAGATCCTCAATGGTCAAATATGTTTTCCCAAGCTTTACACCAAACTGACGCTCCCACTTCAACTGAAATCGTACTGCTTCGGGAACATCAAGCCCAAGTTCAACCAGTTCAGCAGGATGAGAAAAGATTTCTTCTGGTGTCCCGGTCTTTACTGTCCTGCCTTGATGCATTATTGCAATCAGATCAGCATAGCGGGCTGCATCCTCCATACTATGTGTTACAAGTACGGTAGACAAACCTCTCAATTTATGAAGGTTGTAAAACATATCCATAATTTCTTTTCGGCCGCGCGGATCCAAACCCGCAGTTGGCTCATCCAGGACTAGTACGTCTGGATCCATAGCCAGTACTCCTGCTATTGCCACACGGCGCATCTGTCCACCAGATAACTCAAAGGGCGACTTTTGTAAAACTTCTTCTGCAAGTCCTACCTGTTCAAGTGCAGCTCTCGCCCTTTTTCTTGCATCTTCCTCAGATACACCAAAATTCATGGGTCCAAAACAAATATCCTTTTCAACCGTTTCCTCAAAGAGTTGATGTTCGGGGAATTGAAAAACTATACCAACCTTTTGCCGAACTTCCTTTAGGTTCTTCTCCTTGGTGCCTGCCTGTAATGTACGGTCGCCAATTTTAACAATACCGGATGTTGGCTGGAGAAGTCCGTTTAAGTGCTGCAAGACTGTGGATTTTCCGGAACCTGTATGGCCAATAATGGCAAGGTATGTTCCTGAAGGTATCTCAAGTGATACATCCTGGATTGCCAACCTTTCAAAAGGAGTATCCGCCTGGTACTTATACTCTACTTTTCTAAGTGATATTTCCATAGTTCCCTCACCAACTCTTCTTCCGCCAAGTAGTTCTTCTCCAAGTGAATCCCGTTTCTTTTTAATTCTTTTCCCATTTTCACCGAAAAAGGAATATCAAGGCCAAGGGAAATCAATTCATCATCTAGTGCAAAAATATCTTCCGGAACTCCCTCCCGGTATACTTCTCCATGATTCATGACAATAATTCTGTCCGCTTTGGCTGCCTCATCCAAATCATGGGTAATTGAGATAACCGTTAAGGTTTTTTCATCCTTAAGCAGCCTGACTGTTTCAAGTACCTCTTCCCTGCCTTTTGGGTCTAGCATGGATGTAGCTTCATCAAGGATGATGATAGAAGGCCTTAAAGCAAGAATGCCAGCTATTGCGACACGCTGCTTTTGCCCGCCTGATAGATGGTGCGGCTCTTGATCGAGAAAATTGCCCATCTTTACTTTTTCCAACGCTTCAGGTACTCTTACGGCCATTTCTTCTTGAACGACCCCATTATTTTCCAGACCAAAAGCCACATCATCCTTAACCGTGGTTCCTACAAACTGATTATCAGGATTTTGAAAAACCATCCCCATCTTCTTTCGGACTTCCCAGACAGTATTTTCATTGAGTGCTAGCCCATCCACCTTGACTATTCCTTCCTGAGGATAATGGAGACCGTTCAGCATCCTGGCCAGCGTTGACTTTCCTGAACCATTATGGCCTACAATTGCCAGCCATTCACCTTTATAAATATTGAAGGTTACATCCCTCACAGCATACCCGTCTGCTGATGGATACTGGAACGAAACTTGTTCAAGGCTTATTATTGATTCCGGCATGCTGATCATCCTCCTCTCCACCTATACAACTTCTCTCTGCTAACACAAACCCCTATAATGCAAAAAAAGCCTGCACCCCGCCCCCCTACAGACTTGTACATCAGCTGTAAAAACAGGGTTTCTTTAAAGAAATGGGAGGGGTGCATGAGCTAGACGGGACAGGAAAAGAAGAATCAATCTCTAGTCCTTCTTCCGGATTTTATGGGCAAAAATCCAAGCTGACCGGTTATCAAAACGATATTCCAGCCCATCGTAACACTCTTTTTGGCTTGTGCGGTAAAGCGTATTCTTTTGTGCAAGCCCCCGAAGGCGCTTCCACTATACTACAAGAACAGACCGGTATGGAATCTCTCTTGTTAAAAGAGGGCAAGAAATCAGGTCCCTTGCCCTCTGTGTGAGTCTATTAAACGAGTTCGATAATAACCATTGGTGCGCCATCGCCGCGGCGAGGTCCAATTTTCATTATACGTGTATATCCACCTTGGCGCTCTGCATAGCGTGGTGCAATATCACCGAACAACTTCTGAACAGCGTCAGTATTGTTTTCAGCATCTGCAACTTCGTTACGGACGTATGATGCAGCCTGGCGGCGTGCATGCAAATCTCCGCGCTTGCCAAGAGTAATCATTTTTTCTACAACAGAACGCAATTCCTTCGCACGTGTTTCAGTTGTCTGGATACGTTCATTGATAATAAGATCAGTTGTAAGGTCACGAAGCATCGCTTTACGCTGGGCGCTTGTGCGGCCTAATTTTCTGTATGCCATGAAGGGTTCCCTCCTTTGTTGAAGTCAGTGAAAGCTATAGTTGGATACACTGGACAAGCCTAGTCGTCCTTGCGCAGACCCAATCCAAGCTCTTCTAGTTTTGCCTTTACTTCCTCGAGTGACTTTCGGCCAAGGTTGCGCACTTTCATCATATCTTCCTCGGTCTTGTTTGCAAGCTCCTGGACAGTGTTAATTCCCGCACGCTTTAGGCAGTTGTATGAACGGACAGAAAGGTCCAATTCTTCAATTGTCATCTCAAGGACTTTTTCTTTTTGGTCTTCTTCTTTTTCAATCATGATTTCGGCATTTTGCGCTTCATCGGTAAGACCCACAAAGATATTCAAATGCTCAGTCAGGATTTTGGCTCCAAAAGCAATAGCTTCTTGAGGCCCAGTGCTGCCGTCTGTCCATACATCCAAAGTAAGTTTATCATAGTTGGTCATTTGTCCAACACGAGTATTCTCTACTTGATAGGATACACGGGATACAGGAGTATAGATCGAGTCAATCGGAATAACTCCAATCGGCTGGTCTTCCCTCTTGTTTTGATCGGCTGGTGTATAGCCTCTTCCGCGCCTAGCAGTCAAGCGCATACGAAGATGTCCGTTTGATCCCAATGTTGCAATATGCAAGTCAGGATTCAGGATTTCCACATCACTATCATGAGTAATGTTTCCGGCTTTCACCGTACCTTCTCCCTGTACATCGATTTCAAGCGTCTTTTCTTCATCGGAGTATATTTTTAATGCGATTTTCTTAATGTTTAAGATAATGGATGTAACATCCTCAACGACGCCTTCAATTGTTGAAAACTCATGTAGTACCCCATCGACTTGGATCGATGTGACTGCTGCACCTGGGAGTGAAGATAGTAGGATACGACGTAAGGAGTTACCCAGAGTTGTACCATATCCACGCTCAAGTGGTTCTACGACGAACTTCCCGTACTTGGCATCATCGCTGATCTCAACCGTTTCGATTTTTGGTTTTTCTATTTCGATCATCAAATATACCCTCCTTCAAAACGTCGAAAACCCGGCCTCAAAAACCGGCCGAAATTCCCCCATGTATTCGTCCCTGTTTGTGCACAACAACTGGAATATTGATTCTGCTAGAACGAAAATAATAGTATCATATCCCATTATAGACATGGATACGAATTCTATACAGAAAAATTAAACACGGCGGCGTTTTGGTGGACGGCAACCATTATGAGGAACTGGAGTTACGTCTTTAATCGCAGTAACTTCAAGACCAGCGGCTTGAAGAGCACGGATTGCAGCTTCACGGCCAGCACCAGGGCCTTTAACAGTTACTTCAAGAGTTTTTAGTCCATGTTCCATTGATGTCTTAGCAGCAGTTTCAGCAGCCATTTGCGCAGCGTATGGAGTGGATTTACGGGAACCCTTGAACCCAAGCGCACCTGCACTTGACCATGAAATAGCATTACCATGAACGTCAGTGATGGTTACGATTGTATTGTTAAAAGTTGAGCGAATATGTGCGATACCTGCTTCAATATTCTTTCTCACACGGCGTTTGCGAGTATTAGTTTTACGTGCCATTTGTAAGTACCTCCTTTACTGATTATTTCTTCTTGTTCGCTACAGTCTTACGTGGACCTTTACGTGTACGAGCATTGTTCTTGGTGTTTTGGCCGCGAACAGGCAGGCCACGGCGGTGACGAAGGCCACGGTAGCTTCCGATTTCCATCAAGCGTTTGATATTAAGTGATACTTCACGGCGAAGATCTCCTTCTACCTTTAGCTTATCAATGATGTCACGGATTTTGTTCAATTCTTCTTCAGTCAGGTCACGAACACGAGTATTTTCAGAAACGCCCGCTTCAGCAAGAACCTTTTGAGCTGTATTTTTACCAATACCATAAATGTAAGTTAATGAGATGACCACGCGTTTTTCACGAGGAATATCTACACCAGCAATACGTGCCATAAAATATGCGCACCTCCTTTAGAGTTAACCTTGTTTTTGTTTGTGTTTAGGGTTTTCACATATAACCATAACTTTTCCGCGTCTACGGATAACTTTGCACTTTTCGCAGATCGGTTTTACAGATGGTCTTACCTTCATTATCCTAACCTCCTTAGCAGTTCGGAGTGCAATCGGCTTATTTAAAGCGGTAGGTAATCCTTCCGCGTGTTAAGTCGTATGGAGACAGCTCCACTGTCACTTTATCGCCAGGCAGAATTCGGATAAAGTGCATACGGATTTTGCCGGAAACATGGGCAAGTACAGTATGGCCATTTTCTAATTCTACCTTAAACATGGCGTTTGGCAAAGTTTCAGTTACCTTACCTTCAATTTCAATTACATCATCTTTAGCCATCGAAATCGTCTCCCTTCTCTAGATCGGACAGGCGTTTGTTTAAATCTTGTAAAGCGAAGCGCAGCTTCCCAATTTAGTGGCGCTGCCTGTGACCTTGTTACTGTATTAAACTTCTGGAGCTATGCGGTCCACTAGTTGGAGATGCCTGATAACTTTCTTCTCGGGCAATCATTCTTTCGAGTAAAACAATAGCCACCAGAACAATTTTCTCATCAACCAACTTTATGATTATAACATATTGGCTACTGCCCCGTCCTTTTTTAATGCCAGAAGAACTGAAGGCAATCCAGTTTCCTTATAGCAATAAGAGAATTTCATAGCCTTCCTCGGTTATTGCAATCCTCTGTTCAAAGTGAGCAGTTTTGCCAGCTATCGTTACAACTCTCTTCAGCCACTGTTTGGACATATCGGCTTTCCGCATTCACCATCGGTTCAATTGCCAGCACTATTCCAGGCTTCCATCCACGTAAATTAATAGGCGGGCTTACTTAAAGACCGTGTGAGTCTTCATGTAAGTCTTGCCCTACACCGTGTCCGGCATACTCGCGTACAACGGAAAAACTGTGTTCTTCTACATACACCTGAATCGCATGCGAGATAGTTGAAAGACGCTCGCCTGGCAATGCCTTCTTCAGCCTTTTTAAAACACTCATTCCATCACACACAATAGCCGAGTTGTTATCTCGACAATTCTACGAACAGGATAAGTACAGGCCGAGTTAATCATAATAACCAATGTGGACTATCCAGGAGCGTACGCTGCATTTACAGATAATCCTTAACGAAGGCCTGCAAGCAATGACTCAATATCATTAAAAACTTCAGAGATTTCGCGCTGGCCATCGATATTTCGCAAGTAGCCTTTTTCAGAATAGAAATCAAGCAGCGGCCTGGATTGTGCCATGTTTACGTCAAGCCTGTTTTGAACAGTTTCGGCATTATCATCAGCCCTTTGATAGAGCTCGCCTCCACAGCGATCACAGGTACCCTCTTCCTTAGGAGGATTGAAAACAAGATGGTATGTTGCTCCGCAGGACTTACATATGCGTCGGCCAGTCAAGCGTTCCAATAAAATCGAATCATCAACCTCGATGTTGAGGACATAATCGATTTTTTTGTTCAGCTCAGAAAGGATACCCTCCAGAGCCTCTGCTTGTGGAACAGTCCTTGGAAAACCATCGAGAAGGAAACCTTTTTCGCAATCATCCTTACTTAGACGTTCACGTACAATTCCAATCGTTACTTCATCCGGGACAAGCGCCCCTTCATCCATATAGGACTTAGCTTTCAAACCGAGTTCCGTACCTTCCTTCATGGCTGCACGGAACATATCTCCAGTAGAGATATGAGGAATGTTATAGCGGTCAACTATTCTTTCTGCCTGAGTGCCTTTCCCGGCACCAGGAAGGCCCATTAATACTAAGTTCACATCAACACCCCCTTAGGGATTAAGTGGTTTTAGGGAACATATGTCCCCAAAACCATTTTTTACTTGATAAAGCCCTTATAATGGCGTTTTACTAACTGAGCTTCCAATTGTTTCATTGTTTCAAGCGCAACACCAACAACAATCAATAGGCTGGTACCACCAATCTGTGCAGACTGAGGCAGGTTGGCAGTTTGAATAAAGATGATTGGAAGGATTGCAATAACAGCAAGGAAAATTGCTCCGACAAATGTTAGTCGATACAACACGCGGGTAAAGTATTCTTGCGTTGGTTTACCAGGACGGATTCCGGGAATGTAACCACTCTGCTTTTGCAGATTTTCGGCAGCTTGTTCCGGATTCACCTGAATGAACGCATAGAAATACGTAAACGCGATAATCAATGCCGCATACATAATCATCCCAACCGGATGGGTATAATCGAATACTCGCTGAATCCAGAGAGTAACATCATTTGTTGGAAAAAACGAAGCAATTGTCCTTGGAGTGATGATAAAGGACACAGCGAAGATTACTGGAATAACACCGGCAGCGTTAACTTTTAGCGGCATGTGTGTCGATTGTCCGCCAACTGGTGTACGTCCTGCAGTCATCCGCTTTGCATATTGAATCGGAATTTTCCTGGTAGCTTGCTGAACAAAGATAACTCCAACAACAATTGCAACAACAGCCAAAAGTAAAAGGATAACAATCAGGATATTGATAAACAATTTATCCCCTACATTTTGAAATTGTTGAATGTAAATTTGGTTCACTGTAGTAGGAATTCCCGCTGCAATGCCCGCAAAGATAATAATTGAAATACCGTTTCCTACGCCTTTTGCAGTGATTTGTTCGCCAAGCCACATCAAGAAGGCTGTGCCTGCTGTCAACACAGTTGCAATCAACAGGTACGTTGGAATGTCCGGATCAATAATCAATTGGCTTTGAGTCATATTGTTAAACCCGTATGACATACCTAATGCCTGGATAAATCCAAGCACAATAGTAAAGTAACGAGTAAATTGAGCTAGCTTTCGCCTTCCTGCATCCCCTTGTTTTGACCACTCGGTAAATTTAGGTACAACATCCATCTGCAAGAGCTGAATGATGATGGAAGCAGTAATATAAGGCATGATCCCCATTGCAAGAATAGAGAAGTTTTGCAGCGCTCCTCCGCCGAACGTATTCAAGACTCCAAATACGCTGAACTGATCTTGAGCTGCTAGAATGTCTGCATTGACGTTCGGCACCGGAATAAAGGTCCCGATACGGAAAATCAATAGCATTAATAAAGTGAAAAGGATTTTATTCCTTATTTCAGCCACGCGCATAAAATTGGAGATTGTCCGGAACATTAGATCACCTCAGTGTTTCCACCAGCAGCTTCGATTGCTTCCTTGGCAGCAGAGGAAAATTTATGAGCTTTTACAGTCAATTTCTTCTCAACGTTCCCTTTTGCAAGAATCTTGATTCCTGCTTTCTCGTTCTTAACCAGGCCAGCTTCGATGAGAAGTTCTGGAGTAACTTCTGTACCATCTTCAAAGCTGTTTAGGACATCAAGGTTAACAATCGCGTATTCCTTACGGTTAATGTTTGTGAAACCGCGCTTAGGCAGACGGCGGAATAAAGGTGTTTGACCACCTTCAAAACCTATACGAACACCACCACCGGAACGGGCATTTTGACCTTTATGACCTTTACCAGCAGTTTTACCTTGGCCAGAACCGATACCACGACCTAGACGTTTACGTTCTTTGCGGGAACCTTCTGCAGGCTTTAATTCATGAAGTTTCATTTGGGCACCTCCTTATTGAAAGAAAAGAATCGATTATTGTTCTTTAACCGTTACAAGGTGAGCAACCTTGTTGATCATACCACGAATAGCGGCATTATCTTGCTGCTCAACGGTTTGGTTTACTTTTCGCAATCCGAGAGCCTTAACTGTTTCGCGTTGGTCCTGTGGGCGTCCAATTACGCTTTTAGTGAGGGTAATTTGCAATTTGTTAGCCATTTGATTTCCCTCCCTTAACCTAACAGTTCTTCTACTGATTTTCCGCGCAATTTTGCAACTTCTTCGGCACTCTTAAGCTGCTTCAAGCCTTCTATAGTTGCACGAACCATGTTGATTGGAGTGTTCGTTCCAAGGGATTTCGATAGGATATCACCGACACCTGCAAGTTCAAGTACTGCACGTACAGGTCCACCTGCGATAACTCCAGTACCTTCGTAAGCTGGTTTTAAAAGGATTTCACCAGCTCCGAAACGGCCGAGTACCTGGTGAGGTACAGTCGTTCCAACCATTGGTACAGTAATCAAGTTTTTCTTGGCATCTTCGACAGCCTTACGGATGGCATCAGGAACTTCCTGAGCTTTTCCTGTTCCAAAGCCGACATGGCCATTCTTGTCTCCAACTACGACAAGAGCCGTGAAACGGAAACGGCGTCCGCCTTTAACAACCTTTGCTACACGGTTGACGGTAACTACGCGTTCTTCAAGTTCAAGTTTGTTTGGATCAATGCGACGCATCTTTATGTGTCCCTCCTTTGTCTATTAAAATTGCAGACCGTTTTCGCGAGCAGTATCTGCAAGAGCCTGGATACGCCCGTGGTATAGATATCCTCCGCGGTCAAAGACAACAGATGTGATACCTTTTTCTACTGCGCGTTTTGCTACTAATTCGCCGACCTTTTGAGCTGCTTCGATGTTATTAGTAGATTCAAGACCGAAATCTTTTTCCATACTTGAAGCACTCGCAAGAGTAACTCCGTTCACATCGTCGATTAACTGAGCATAAACATGTTTATTGGAACGAAACACATTCAAACGTGGACGGGCTGCAGTTCCGCTAAGCTTGGAACGGACACGTGCATGCCTCTTCTTACGGCTCGCGTTTTTATCAAGCTTCGTAATCATTTACGTCACTCCTTTCGTAATACTATGCGGCTTTATTTACCTTTCTTGCCTTCTTTGCGGCGGACAACTTCGCCTTCATAGCGAATTCCTTTGCCTTTATAAGGCTCTGGAGGACGGACGCCACGAATGTTGGCTGCAAGTGCGCCTACACGTTCCTTATCGTTACCTTTAATACTTATTTTTGTATTAGCAGGTACTTCAATTTCAAGACCAGCTTCAGGCTCGATCTCAACTGGGTGTGAATAACCAACGTTCAGTACAAGCTTGTTACCTTGCTTGGATGCCCGGTATCCGACCCCAATTAGCTCCAAATTCCTTTGGAAACCAGTTGATACACCTTCGACCATATTTGCAATAATAGCACGAGTCGTACCATGCAATGCGCGAATTTCCTTCTCATCGGAAGGGCGTGTTATTGTAACAGTGTTTTCTTCTACGTTAATAGAAATTTCAGGGCTGAAAGAACGAACAAGTTCACCTCGTGGTCCTTTTGCAGTAACTGTATTATTATCTATCGAAATCGATACTCCTGCAGGAATTTCGATTGGTTTTTTACCTACGCGTGACATTTAGTGCACCTCCATTCATTCGGAAACTTTCTTACCAGATGTATGCTAAAACTTCGCCGCCAACTTGCTTTGCGCGAGCTTCTTTGTCAGTGATGACACCTTGGGATGTAGATACAAGCGCGATACCAAGGCCGTTCAATACACGTGGAACTTCGTTAGACTTTGCATATACACGAAGGCCAGGCTTTGAAATCCTCTTTAGGCCAGTGATAACACGTTCGTTATTCGCACCGTACTTCAAGAAGATACGGATAATGCCTTGCTTATTGTCGTCAATTAGTTCGACATCACGAACGAAACCTTCACGCTTAAGGATTTCAGCAATTTCTTTTTTGATATTGGAAGCAGGTACTTCCAGCTTTTCGTGGCGAACCATGTTCGCGTTACGGATGCGGGTAAGCATATCTGCAATCGGATCTGTCATGACCATTTATTTTACCTCCTTCCCAGACTTGGGGTTTACCAGCTAGCTTTTTTAACACCAGGAATCTGGCCTTTGTATGCTAATTCACGGAAACAAATACGGCAAAGCTTAAATTTGCGGTAAACAGAGTGTGGACGGCCGCAACGTTCGCAGCGGGTATACTCTTGCACCTTGTATTTAGGCGTGCGTTTTTGCTTCGCAATCATTGACTTTTTAGCCACGTTTTCGCCTCCCTTATTTTCGGATTACTTTTGGAACGGCATACCAAACTGAGTTAAAAGCTCACGTGCTTCCTCATCAGTGTTGGCAGTCGTTACGATGACGATATCCATACCACGGACTTTGCTAACTTTATCGTAATCAATTTCAGGGAAGATTAACTGTTCTTTCACACCAAGTGTGTAGTTACCGCGGCCGTCGAATGCTTTCTTGGAGATTCCGCGGAAGTCACGTACCCTTGGAAGAGAGACTGAAATTAATTTGTCGAGGAAATCATACATGCGTTCACCGCGAAGAGTTACTTTCGCACCAATAGGCATACCTTCACGAAGGCGGAACCCAGCGATTGATTTCTTAGCGCGTGTAACGATTGGCTTTTGGCCAGTAAGTAATGTAAGTTCTTCAACAGCATTGTCAAGGGATTTCGCGTTTGCAACTGCATCGCCAACACCCATGTTTACAACGATTTTTTCTACTTTTGGAACCTGCATAACAGATTTATAGTTGAACTTGCTCACGAGAGCAGGAGTAACTTCTTTCACATATTTTTCCTTTAGGCGGTTCATCTATAGTACCTCCTTTCTCAATGGACTACTTATCTAATAATTCACCGGATTTTGTAACGCGTACCTTTTTACCATCAACAACTTGGTGTCCAACTCGGCTTGGTTTACCGGATTTGTCGACAGGCATTACGTTCGATACATGGATAGGTGCTTCCTGGCTGTTGATGCCACCCTGCGGATTGGCCTGAGAAGGTTTAGAGTGTTTTTTAACAATGTTCACACCTTCAACCAAAACGCGGCTTTGTTTCGGATAAGCCTCAAGGATTGTTCCTGTCTTGCCCTTATCCTTGCCAGAGATGACCATTACTTTGTCACCTTTTTTTACGTGCATCTGTGCGCACCTCCTTAAAGGCATTTTGAGTTTGTATTATGTCAAGTACTTATAATTAAAGTACTTCTGGTGCAAGTGAAACGATTTTCATAAAGTTGTTGTCGCGCAGTTCGCGTGCAACAGGCCCAAAAATACGAGTTCCACGTGGGCTCTTGTCATCACGGATAATTACACATGCGTTTTCATCAAACTTAATGTAAGTACCGTCTTGACGGCGCGCGCCGCTCTTAGTCCGTACGATTACTGCTTTAACAACATCGCCTTTTTTAACAACGCCACCTGGTGTTGCTTGTTTGACTGTGCAGACGATCACGTCGCCAATACCAGCCGTCTTTCGGCCGGAACCACCAAGGACTTTAATTGTCAGTACTTCACGGGCGCCGGAGTTGTCCGCAACTTTTAAACGGGTTTCTTGTTGGATCATTCGTGTAACCTCCCTTCGGATGAAAGCTTATCCGAACAATTAGATAATAACTGCTTTTTCAACGACTTCCATAAGGCGGAAACGTTTTGTAGAAGAAAGCGGGCGTGTTTCCATAATGCGTACTACGTCACCGATCTTCGCTTGGTTTTGCTCATCATGAGCCTTGAATTTCTTAGAGTATTTAACGCGTTTACCGTAAAGAGGATGCTTTTTGTGTGTTTCGACAAGAACAGTAATGGTCTTATCCATTTTGTCTGAAACAACGCGTCCGGTGTAAACTTTGCGTTGATTGCGTTCGCTCATTAGGCGGACCTCCTCTCAATTATCGATTGTTAACGCCGATTTCTCTTTCGCGGACAACAGTTTTCATGCGTGCGATGGACTTGCGCACTTCCCTGATGCGGGCAGTGTTTTCAAGCTGTCCAGTCGCCAATTGAAAGCGAAGGTTGAAAAGTTCTTCTTTTAATGATTTGACTTTTTGCTCAAGTTCGGCAGTGGTAAGGTCACGAAGTTCATTAGCTTTCATTTGATTCACCACCAATTTCTTCACGTTTTACAAACTTGCACTTAACAGGCAGTTTGTGAGCAGCAAGGCGAAGTGCCTCACGAGCGGTTTCTTCAGGAACACCGGCAACCTCAAACATGATTCTACCAGGTTTCACAACTGCTACCCAGCCTTCAGGAGAACCTTTACCGGAACCCATACGGACTTCAAGAGGCTTTGCAGTATAAGGCTTATGAGGGAAAATCTTAATCCACACTTTACCGCCACGCTTCATGTAACGAGTCATAGCGATACGGGCAGACTCAATTTGGCGGTTTGTGATCCAGGAGGCTTCTAGTGCCTGCAGGCCGTATTCGCCAAAAGTAACTTCTGTTCCGCCCTTTGCTAGACCGCGCATATTTCCACGGTGTTGACGGCGGTATTTTACACGTTTAGGCAATAACATGTTTATTTGCCTCCTTCCTCGGATTTCTTCTTAGTCGGAAGGACCTCACCCTTGTAGATCCAAACTTTTACGCCAAGTTTGCCGTAAGTTGTATCAGCTTCTGCAGCAGCATAGTCGATGTCTGCACGAAGTGTATGAAGGGGTACAGTACCTTCACTGTAATGTTCTGAACGAGCGATATCAGCACCGCCAAGACGGCCGGATACCATTGTTTTAATACCTTTTGCACCTGCACGCATAGCACGTTGAATAACTTGCTTCTGGGCACGGCGGAAAGATACACGATTTTCAAGCTGACGAGCAATGTTTTCAGCAACAAGCTTAGCATCGATGTCTGCTCTCTTAATTTCAAGGATATTGATGTGGACACGCTTGCCAGTAAGTTGGTTCAACGCTTTACGGAGCGCTTCAACTTCTGTACCGCCTTTACCAATTACCATACCTGGCTTAGCAGTGTGGACAGTAACGTTAACACGGTTTGCAGCGCGTTCGATTTCTACTTTAGAAACAGATGCGTCCTTAAGGCGCTTCTGGATGTATTCACGGACTTTAATGTCTTCATGAAGAAGTTCAGCAAAGTCTTTGCCTGCGTACCATTTCGATTCCCAATCACGAATGATGCCGATACGCATACCGACTGGATTTACCTTTTGTCCCACTAATTATCCCTCCTTCTTTTCTGATAGAACGATTGTGATATGGCTTGTGCGTTTGTTAATTGCACTAGCACGGCCTTGCGCACGTGGACGGAAACGCTTCAGTGTTGGACCTTCGTCAACGAAAGCCTGTTCAACAACAAGGTTATTAACGTCCATTTCATAGTTATGTTCTGCGTTTGCCATAGCAGATTTCAATACTTTTTCTACGATTGGAGAAGCAGCTTTCGGAGTCAAAGTCAGAATCGCTACAGCTTCACCAACTTGCTTACCTCGAATTAAATCTACGACTAAACGAGCTTTACGAGGAGCAATACGGACTGTTCTAGCAACAGCTTTTGCTTGCATGATGATGCCCTCCTCTCATTAACGTCTGGTTTTCTTATCGTCATTGCCGTGACCTTTATAAGCACGAGTTGGAGCAAATTCTCCAAGCTTGTGTCCTACCATGTCTTCAGTCACATAAACTGGTACGTGTTTACGTCCATCATACACAGCGATTGTGTGGCCGATGAATTGTGGGAATATAGTAGAACGGCGAGACCATGTCTTCACTACCTGTTTGCTGTCGGCGCCAAGGCTTTCAACCTTTTTCATTAGGTGCTCATCAACAAAAGGCCCTTTTTTCAAACTGCGACCCATGTGGGTACCTCCCTTCGAGACCGTTCTACGGTTCTATCCTCGAACCGTAGTTCAATCACGTTATTTTTTACGGCGTCGTACGATGAATTTATCGGACTTGTTCTTTTTCTTACGAGTCTTGCGGCCAAGAGTTGGCTTGCCCCAAGGTGACATTGGTGACTTACGTCCAATTGGGGAGCGTCCTTCACCACCACCGTGCGGGTGATCATTCGGGTTCATAACAGATCCACGAACTGTTGGGCGTTTGCCTAACCAGCGGGAACGTCCAGCTTTACCAATATTGATTAGTTCATGCTGCTCATTACCAACTTGGCCTACAGTTGCGCGGCAAGTTGCAAGAATCATGCGAACTTCTCCAGAATTCAAACGTACAAGTACGTATTTGCCTTCCTTACCAAGAACCTGTGCAGATGTTCCTGCAGAACGGACAAGCTGTCCACCTTTACCAGGCTTTAGTTCAATGTTGTGTACGACTGTACCAACTGGAATGTTTGCAAGTGGAAGTGCATTTCCTACTTTGATATCAGCTTCCGGACCAGACATTACTTGCAGTCCAACCTGAAGGTTTTTTGGAGCTAGGATGTAACGCTTTTCTCCATCCACATAATTGATTAGCGCAATATTTGCGGAACGGTTTGGATCGTATTCGATAGTGGCAACGCGTCCTGGAATGCCATCTTTATCGCGTTTAAAATCGATAAGACGGTATTGACGCTTATGGCCGCCACCTTGATGACGAACAGTTAACTTACCCTGGTTGTTACGGCCGCCTTTTCTTGTTACCGGAGCCAACAAAGACTTTTCTGGAGTGCTAGTTGTGATTTCTGCGAAATCAGAAGTAGTCATTCCGCGACGACCGTTAGAGGTAGGTTTGTACTTTTTAATCGCCATTTCTATTCCCTCCTCTTCTAGTTATATTCTAGGATTCAAAAATTTCGATTTCTTTGCTATCTGCAGTTAGCTTAACAATGGCTTTGCGGCGTTTGTTAGTATATCCACCGAATTTGCCCATGCGCTTGAACTTGCCTTTATAGTTCATGATGTTTACTTTCTCAACATCAACGCCAAAGATTGTTTCAATAGCGTCCTTGACTTGAGTTTTGTTGGCTTTAACGTCCACTTCGAACGTATATTTCTTTTCAGCCATCAAATCAGTAGAACGTTCAGTAATAACGGGGCGCTTAATGACATCGCGTACGTCCATTATGCAAGCACCTCCTCTACTTTTTCGACAGCAGCCTTAGTGATAATCAGCTTGTCATGGTTAAGGACATCTACGACATTGATGCCGTTGGCAGTTACTACAGTAATGCCAGGAAGATTCCTTGCAGACAACGCAACGTTCTCATCAAGGTCAGCTGTTACAATAAGTGCTTTTTTCTCAACAGAAAGCCCTTTGAGGACACTTTTGAAATCTTTTGTTTTTGGAGCATCGAAAGCGAGGCTTTCAAGTACTAGTACATTTTCCTCAAGTACTTTTGAAGACAATGCGGATTTAATTGCCAAACGGCGTACCTTTTTAGGAAGCTTATAGCTATAGCTGCGAGGTACTGGACCAAATACTGTACCGCCGCCTCTCCATTGTGGTGAGCGGATTGAACCCTGACGGGCACGGCCTGTTCCTTTTTGTCTCCATGGCTTGCGACCGCCACCGGCTACTTCAGAACGGATTTTTGTTTTGTGTGTTCCCTGGCGAAGTGAAGCCCTTTGCATCAGCACTGCTTCAAAAAGAACATGCTGGTTAGGTTCAATGCCGAACACTGTATCATTAAGCTCGATTTCACCAACTTGTGAACCGTTTTGGTTAAATAATGCTACTTTAGGCATTCGTTTGTTCCTCCTTTCTTGCGAAGTCTCTATGCTTTAACAGCAGTTTTAATTTTTACAAGTGATTTCCTTGGTCCAGGTACATTACCTTTCACAAGAAGCAGATTGCGGTCTGTATCAACCTTTACAACTTCAAGGTTTTGAACTGTAACAACTTCTCCACCCATGCGGCCTGGCAATGCTTTGCCCTTGAATACACGGTTAGGAGCTACAGGACCCATAGAACCTGGTCGGCGGTGGTAACGGGAACCGTGAGCCATAGGGCCGCGGGATTGTCCGTGGCGTTTAATTGCACCCTGGAATCCTTTACCTTTGGACACACCGGTTACATCTACGATGTCGCCTTCTGCAAAAATATTAACTTTGACTTCCTGACCAACTTCAAATGCTGCCAAGTCTACTCCGCGGAATTCGCGAACGAAGCGCTTAGGAGCAGTGCTTGCCTTTGCGACATGTCCCTTTTCAGGTTTGTTGGAAAGTTTTTCGCGTTTGTCTTCGAAGCCGATTTGAACCGCTTCGTAGCCATCGTTTGCAACTGTCTTCTTTTGAAGAACAACGTTTCCAGCTGCCTGGATTACAGTTACAGGGATCAGGTTGCCGTTTTCAGCAAATACTTGAGTCATACCAATCTTTCTTCCTAAGATTCCTTTGGTCATTAGTCACACCTCCTGAAAAATAATTAAAGTATATTGTTTGAATTAAAGTTTAATTTCGATGTCAACACCGGATGGCAGGTCTAGACGCATAAGTGAATCAACTGTTTGTGGAGTTGGGTTCACAATGTCGATTAGACGCTTGTGTGTACGCATCTCGAATTGTTCACGAGAATCCTTGTACTTATGCACCGCACGAAGAATCGTGTAGATAGACTTCTCTGTTGGAAGCGGAATCGGACCGGACACTGAAGCACCAGAACGCTTTGCTGTCTCAACAATTTTTTCAGCAGATTGATCAAGAATCCTGTGATCATACGCCTTTAAACGGATACGGATTTTTTGTTTTGCCATTATTTTTCCCTCCTTTTCGCCTATTTTCAAAATAGACATTCTCAGTGAAAATCCCCTGATTACACTCGCCATGGCAAAGCGGCCGGGTGTATCAGCAACCTCTCACATCATCGCAGTCAAAGACCAACATTGTCTATTATACATAATTCAGCTGTTAAAATCAATATGATTTAGAAGCTTTTTATGTTTAGCACACTTTTACTATTATAGCGGCACAGCAAAAGGAATGCAATATTTTATTCCATTTCAATATGACTTTATTGCATCCTCTATTTTCCATCTAAACTAGCGAGTTCATAATCAATAAGTATAGAAGAAACACGTCATCCTATGTGCATTTTCTTATTCAATTCAAAGTTAGGGGGCTATTGTTCTAACAGGTCAAACTTAGGTTCATAAAAAAACAGGCGGATCGTCACCCGCCTGTTTTTAAAGATATTAATTATTCTTGGATAGAAGCAACAACGCCAGCGCCTACTGTACGGCCGCCTTCACGAATTGAGAACTTAGTTCCTTCTTCAATCGCAACTGGAGCGATTAGCTCAACTGACATTTCAATGTTGTCGCCAGGCATAACCATTTCTACGCCTTCTGGAAGATTACAGATGCCTGTAATGTCGGAAGTACGGAAATAGAATTGTGGACGGTAGTTTGTGAAGAATGGAGTATGACGTCCACCTTCTTCTTTAGACAAAACGTAAACTTCCGCTTTGAACTTAGTGTGTGGAGTAATGGATTTTGGCTTAGCCAAAACTTGTCCACGCTCGATTTCTTCACGTGCTACACCACGAAGAAGGGCACCGATGTTGTCACCAGCTTCTGCATAGTCAAGCAGCTTACGGAACATTTCTACACCTGTTACAGTAGTAGATTTTGGCTCTTCAGTGAAACCAACGATTTCAACAACGTCACCAACTTTTACTTGTCCACGCTCAACACGTCCTGTAGCAACAGTACCACGGCCAGTGATTGAGAATACGTCCTCAACAGGCATCATGAATGGCTTTTCAGTATCACGAGTTGGAGTTGGGATGTAAGTGTCAACAGCTTCCATTAGTTCGTTGATCTTTTCTTCCCATTCTGCTTCACCTTCAAGTGCTTTAAGAGCAGAACCTTTGATAACAGGAGTGTCATCACCAGGGAATTCATATTCAGTAAGAAGGTCACGGATTTCCATTTCAACAAGCTCAAGAAGCTCTTCGTCATCAACCATGTCACACTTGTTCATGAATACAACAAGGTAAGGTACGCCTACCTGACGGGAAAGAAGGATGTGCTCACGAGTTTGCGGCATTGGGCCGTCAGTAGCGGATACTACAAGGATACCGCCGTCCATCTGCGCAGCGCCAGTGATCATGTTCTTAACATAGTCAGCGTGTCCTGGGCAGTCAACGTGTGCATAGTGACGATTAGCAGTTTCATACTCAACGTGTGAAGTAGAGATTGTGATTCCACGCTCTTTTTCTTCTGGAGCACCGTCGATTTGATCATAACCGCGAGCTTCTGCACCACCAACTTTTGCTAGTACAGAAGTGATTGCTGCAGTCAAAGTAGTTTTACCATGGTCAACGTGACCAATTGTTCCGATATTTACGTGCGGCTTAGAGCGGTCGAATTTAGCTTTACCCATTAGGAATTTCCTCCTTTAATTTTAAAAAGTTAAGTATTATTAGGGGCTGAGAAAGAAGTAACTCTCTCAGCCTATGCTTACATAGTAGTTATACTTGATTGCAAGGCGAAAATCAATTATTCACCTTTATTTTTTTTGATGATTTCTTCAGAAACGGACTTAGGAACTTCTTCGTAATGGTCGAAGTGCATTGAGAATACACCGCGTCCTTGTGTTGAAGAACGAAGAGAAGTTGCATAACCGAACATTTCAGAAAGTGGAACCATCGCCCTGACTACCTGTGCGTTACCGCGGGCTTCCATTCCTTCAACACGTCCGCGACGCGCAGTAAGCATACCCATGATATCACCCATGTATTCTTCAGGGATTACAACTTCTACCTTCATGATTGGCTCGAGTATGACTGGAGCACACTTCGATGCCGCATTTTTAAGAGCCATGGAAGCAGCGATCTTAAACGCCATTTCCGAGGAGTCGACATCATGATAAGAACCATCGAAAAGACGGGCTTTAATGTCTACAAGCGGATAGCCTGCCAAAACGCCTCGATCAAGAGCATCTTCAAGTCCTGCTTGTACAGCTGGGATGTATTCACGTGGAACAACACCACCAACAATACCATTAACAAACTCAAAGCCTTTACCTTCTTCATTTGGAGAGAATTCAATCCAAACATGTCCATATTGTCCGCGTCCACCAGACTGACGGGCAAATTTGCCTTCAACTTGTGCAGATTGGCGGAATGTTTCACGGTAGGCAACTTGTGGCGCACCAACATTTGCTTCTACCTTGAACTCACGGCGCATACGGTCAACGAGGATATCCAGGTGAAGTTCACCCATACCCGCAATGATTGTCTGTCCAGTTTCCTGGTCAGTGTATGCACGGAATGTTGGGTCTTCTTCCTGAAGCTTTTGAAGGGCTTGACCCATTTTATCTTGGTCAGCCTTCGATTTAGGCTCAACAGAAAGCTGGATTACTGGCTCAGGGAACTGCATAGATTCGAGAATAACTTGATTCTTGTCATCACACAAAGTGTCACCTGTTGTAGTATCTTTCAGACCTACTGCAGCAGCGATATCTCCTGCATAAACCTTGGAGATTTCCTGACGGCTGTTTGCATGCATTTGCAGAATACGACCGATACGCTCACGCTTGCCCTTAGTAGAATTTTGTACATAAGATCCGGAATCAAGTGTACCCGAGTAAACACGGAAGAATGTAAGTTTACCAACATAAGGGTCAGTCATAACTTTGAATGCTAGAGCAGAGAATGGCTCTTCATCGCTTGAATGGCGCTCAACTTCTTCTTCTGTATCCGGCAAAATACCTTTGATTGCAGGTACGTCAAGCGGAGATGGAAGATAGTCGATTACTGCATCAAGCATCAATTGTACACCCTTGTTTTTAAATGCGGAACCGCAAATAACAGGGTAGAATTCAACATTTGTAGTACCTTTACGGATTGCTGCCTTGATTTCTTCAATAGTCAGCTCTTCTCCACCAAGGTATTTTTCCATCAACTCTTCATCAAGTTCAGCGACCGCTTCAAGAAGCTTTTCGCGGTATTCTTCAGCTAGCTCCTGGTATTCTGCAGGAATTTCACCATCAGTGATTTCCGTACCAAGATCATTACCATAGAATCTTGCCTTCATTTCAACAAGATCGATAATGCCGTTAAATTGATCTTCAGCACCAATTGGAAGTTGGATTGGATGTGCGTTTGCCTGAAGGCGGTCATGCAGTGTGCCTACTGAATAAAGGAAATCCGCACCAATCTTATCCATTTTGTTAACGAATACTACACGAGGTACCCCGTATGTAGTCGCCTGGCGCCAAACTGTTTCAGTTTGAGGCTCAACGCCGGATTGGGCGTCAAGTACAGCGACCGCACCATCAAGTACCCTCAGTGAACGTTCAACCTCAACTGTGAAGTCTACGTGTCCTGGTGTATCGATGATGTTTACGCGGTGGCCTTTCCATTGTGCAGTTGTTGCAGCGGAAGTAATTGTGATTCCGCGTTCTTGCTCTTGTTCCATCCAGTCCATCTGGGATGCGCCTTCGTGAGTTTCACCAATTTTATGGATACGCCCAGTATAATAAAGCACGCGTTCAGTGGTGGTTGTTTTACCCGCATCAATATGGGCCATAATCCCGATATTGCGAGTATTTTCCAAGGAGAACTCTCTTGCCATTTGGTCTTTCTCCTTCCTTGTGTGAATGTTTTTAAGGATCCGCCGGCATCTATGTACGACGGTGCCCGGAAAGCCGGGTAACATAACCCGGCTCAGGCAAACTATAGCTTGTCTAACTTACGCCGCTAACGGTTGGCTTTCGCTTCCAACACTTGTCGGGAATGAACAGGCACAATCGCCTTTCATTCTACCAGCGGTAATGAGCGAATGCTTTGTTGGCTTCTGCCATTTTGTGTGTATCTTCGCGCTTCTTGACAGAAGCACCAGTGTTGTTTGCTGCATCCATAATTTCAGCAGCAAGACGCTGTTCCATTGTCTTCTCACCGCGAAGGCGTGAGTAGTTTACTAACCAACGAAGACCAAGAGTTGTGCGGCGATCAGGGCGCACCTCTACTGGTACTTGGTAGTTTGCACCACCAACACGGCGTGCTTTAACTTCAAGAACAGGCATGATGTTCTTAAGCGCGGCATCAAACACTTCCATTGGCTCTTTACCAGTACGCTCACGAATAATATCGAAAGAGTTGTAAAGAATTGCTTGGGATGTACCTCTTTTACCGTCGATCATCATTTTGTTGATCAAACGAGTTACTAGCTTTGAATTGTATAACGGATCTGGCAATACGTCTCTCTTTGCAACAGGACCTTTACGAGGCATGTTTTTTCCTCCTTTCAGAAAAGCTTCTATTTAGTGTTTTCATTTATTTCTTTGCAGCTTTAGGACGCTTTGTTCCATATTTGGAACGGCCTTGCATACGGTTGTTTACACCTGCAGTATCAAGAGCGCCACGTACGATGTGGTAACGAACACCCGGTAAGTCTTTTACACGGCCGCCACGGATAAGAACAACACTGTGTTCTTGCAGGTTATGGCCAATACCAGGGATGTAAGCTGTTACCTCGATACCGTTAGTCAAGCGAACACGAGCATATTTACGAAGCGCTGAGTTCGGTTTCTTTGGAGTCATTGTACCAACACGGGTGCAAACACCACGCTTTTGTGGAGAAGATACGTTAGTTTGAGCTTTTTTGAAGCTGTTATAGCCTTTGTTCAATGCAGGGGATTTTGAAGTCTCCTCTACAGATTGACGAGGCTTGCGTACTAATTGGTTAATTGTAGGCATTGTATTTTTCCTCCCTTCACATCTTTTGTAGTCCCACACATCCAGGTGGTTCTTTTTTTAGCAAAAACAAAGTTCTTGCAGCAGCATCTGCAAAAACAGTTTTTATCGGATAATAGCTACAGCCGCAGTTCCTACTTTAATACCGCTTGCCTTTCCGAGTTTTTTCATGGAATCGACATACAGTATAGGAACTCCAAGCTTTTGAGCGATTCCCACTGCGGTTGCTGTCAGTTTCTGGTCAGCATCAGTAGCAATCACCAGCTCTTTTACACTCCCGTCTTCGAGAGCTTTGGCTGTTTGCTTGATTCCTATTATGAGTTTCCTCGCTTGCAATACTTTTTCATAAGACATTTTTCATATCCTCCAAAGCACTTGCTAATAGGAGCACCTTTGCTATATTACCACCATGAGAATTCTTTTGTCAACATAACATTTAACTTTTTTCCTCAAAAATACATTCCAAAAACTGGCACCAGCCTTTTTTGGCTGATGCCGGTTTCTGTCTTGCATTCAAAATAAAATTTATTCTACAGGTACTTGATCAGTTTGTTCACCTTTAAGAACCGGCTCTGCCTTACGATAACGCTGCATACCTGTTCCCGCAGGAATCAATTTCCCGATAATGACATTCTCTTTCAAGCCAAGCAGTTCATCGCGTTTACCTTTGATGGCTGCATCTGTAAGGACTCTTGTTGTTTCCTGGAAGGATGCTGCAGAAAGGAATGAATCTGTTTCAAGAGACGCCTTTGTAATACCCAGAAGTACCGGGCGACCTGTGGCAGGCATTTTTCCATTTAACAGCGCCTTACCGTTTGCATCGGTAAACTGGTGAATATCTAGCAGCATACCCGGGAGGACATCTGTCTCTCCGGCATCAATGACACGCACCTTACGCAGCATTTGACGGACCATTACTTCAATATGCTTGTCACCAATTTCAACACCTTGCATCCTATATACCTTTTGTACCTCACGAAGCAGATATTCTTGGACTGAACCGACATCGGTTACTTTCAGGAGTTCTTTTGGATCAATAGAACCTTCTGTTAGTTCCTGGCCTCTTAGTACACGATCATTAACTGCAACCTTTAGCCTTGCAGTATATGGGGCTGAGTAAGTTTTTGACTCAACTTCTCCCTGTACCACAATTTCATGCTGGCGGTCCCTTCCCTCGTTAATACCAACAACGACACCCTCGAGTTCAGCAATAACAGCCTGGCCTTTTGGATTACGAGCTTCAAACAATTCCTGGATACGTGGCAAACCTTGGGTAATATCGTCACCAGCAACGCCGCCCGTATGGAATGTACGCATTGTAAGCTGTGTACCCGGTTCCCCGATAGACTGAGCCGCGATAATACCAACCGCTTCTCCGACCTCGACTTCCTGTCCAGTTGCCAAGTTTCGTCCGTAGCACTTCTTACATACTCCATGTCGGGTGTTACATGTAAATGCTGAACGGATTTGAACTTCCTCAATGCCTACATTAACGATCTGCACAGCCAAGTCTTCAGTAATCAAGCCATTTTCTGGAACAATAATATCACCTGTTTCAGGGTGTTTAATATTCCTTCTTGCATAACGGCCGATTAGGCGTTCATCAAGTGCTTCAATTACTTCCGTACCGTCTTTAAGTGCACGGACGTGCAATCCTCGGTCCGTTCCGCAGTCATCGTCACGGACGATGACATCCTGGGCAACATCAACAAGACGGCGGGTAAGGTAACCAGAGTCAGCTGTTTTAAGGGCTGTATCAGCAAGACCTTTACGGGCACCATGAGTAGATATAAAGTATTCCAATACTGTCAGACCTTCACGGAAGGACGACTTAATTGGCAACTCGATGATTCGTCCAGCCGGGTTGGCCATCAGACCCCGCATACCTGCAAGCTGTGTAAAGTTGGATGCGTTACCCCGGGCACCGGAGTCACTCATCATGAAAATTGGGTTTGTTTTATTCAGGGAGTTCATAAGTTTACCCTGAATAGTATCCTTCGCTTGGCTCCAGATTGAAATGACACGATCATAGCGCTCATCTTCGGTGATCAAACCGCGTCTGAACTGTTTCTGAACATTATCAACCTTTTTCTGAGATTCACTAAGTATCTCTTCTTTTTCACCCAATACAACGATGTCAGCAACACCGACAGTGATGCCGGCTTTTGTTGAATATTTGAATCCAAGATCCTTCATGCGGTCAAGCATTTTGGACGTTTCAGTAATCTTGAAGCGTTTAAACACTTCTGCAATGATGTTGCCAAGTATTTTTTTCTTAAAAGGTTCGACAAGCGGCATTTCCTTAATTCGCGCCGGTATATCAGTACCTCTTTCAACAAAATACTTTTCTGGGGTTTTTACTTCAAGATTATCTTTCGTTGGTTCATTGATATATGGGAAAGATTTTGGCAAAATTTCATTGAATATGAGTTTGCCGACAGTCGTCAATAACAGCTGGCTGTTTTGTTCATCGGTGAAAGTTTCATTATTCAACGATCCCGCATGGACTGCTACCCTAGTATGCAGATGAACATAACCATTTTGATATGCAATCAGGGCTTCATTTGTATCTTTGAAAATCATACCTTCACCCATTGTACCTTCACGTTCAAGAGTCAAGTAGTAGTTACCCAGTACCATATCCTGAGAAGGAGTTACAACAGGTTTTCCGTCTTTCGGATTCAATATGTTCTGAGCTGCCAGCATCAGTAAGCGTGCTTCTGCCTGAGCTTCTGCGGAAAGCGGTACGTGTACAGCCATCTGGTCTCCGTCAAAGTCAGCGTTATATGCTGTACATACGAGCGGATGAAGACGAATGGCACGGCCCTCTACCAAAGTTGGTTCGAACGCCTGAATACCAAGCCTGTGCAGTGTAGGGGCACGGTTTAAAAGGACTGGGTGCTCCCTGATTACGTCTTCAAGTACATCCCAAACTTCCGGCTGAACGCGTTCTATTTTGCGCTTGGCAGATTTTATATTATGGGCAAGACCCTTCTCAACCAATTCCTTCATGACGAATGGCTTGAATAACTCAAGTGCCATTTCCTTAGGCAGTCCGCACTGATACATTTTCAGGTTCGGACCTACAACGATTACCGAACGCCCTGAATAGTCAACACGTTTACCAAGAAGGTTTTGGCGGAAACGTCCCTGTTTTCCTTTCAGCATGTGCGAAAGAGATTTCAATGGGCGGTTTCCAGGCCCTGTTACAGGACGGCCGCGGCGGCCGTTATCGATTAGCGCATCTACTGCTTCCTGAAGCATACGCTTTTCATTTTGGACGATAATGCTAGGAGCACCCAGATCTAGAAGGCGCTTCAAGCGGTTGTTTCTGTTAATAACGCGACGGTACAGGTCATTCAGGTCAGAAGTCGCAAAGCGTCCGCCATCCAACTGAACCATCGGGCGAAGTTCCGGCGGGATAACCGGAAGTACATCAAGAATCATCCAAGACGGTTCATTTCCCGATCCACGAAAAGCTTCGATTACTTCAAGACGTTTAATTGCCCGTGTACGCCTTTGTCCCTGCGCGGTTTTTAATTCTTCCTTCAGCGTATCGGCTTCTTTATTGAGGTCGATATCCGAAAGTAATTTCTTTATTGCTTCGGCACCCATAGAGGCCTGGAACTTGTTTCCATACTTTTCACGATAAGCACGGTATTCCTTCTCTGAAAGGAGTTGCTTCTTTTCAAGGCTTGTTTCGCCTGTTTCAGTAACAACATAAGATGCAAAGTAAATAACTTCCTCCAGAGCACGAGGTGACATGTCCAGGACAAGCCCCATTCGGCTAGGAATTCCTTTGAAATACCAGATATGAGAAACAGGAGCTGCTAGCTCAATGTGGCCCATTCGTTCACGGCGCACTTTGGCGCGTGTTACTTCAACGCCGCATCGATCACAGACAACACCTTTGTAGCGGACACGCTTGTATTTTCCGCAATGGCATTCCCAGTCCTTTGTAGGTCCGAAAATTCTCTCACAGAACAAACCGTCTTTTTCCGGCTTCAATGTACGATAGTTAATTGTTTCAGGCTTCTTGACTTCACCAAAAGACCATGAACGAATTTTATCAGGTGATGCAAGACCGATTTTCATATACTCAAAATTATTAACATCAAGCAAGGGGCCTACCTCCCTTTTAATCTCCAGGTTTTACCCTGTAGCTAGACACAGCCTTTCCCGAGCGCCTATCTATCCATGCAACCCGGGTAAGCTGTGGTTTGTTACTCTTTTGAAGCTATTCTTTGGAACCTACTTTTTCAGACTCGAAGTTTTGTGATTCTGGCGCAATTGTCAATGTATCAACCTGCTGCATATCATCATCATCTTCAAGGTCACGCATTTCTATTTCCTCTTCATCACCGGATAGGATCTTGACATCCATACCAAGGCTTTGAAGCTCTTTAATTAATACTTTAAATGATTCTGGAACACCTGGTTCCGGTACATTCTCACCTTTTACGATTGCCTCGTATGTCTTCACGCGTCCGACTACATCATCGGATTTAACAGTGAGGATTTCTTGCAATGTATAGGCAGCACCGTATGCTTCAAGTGCCCAAACTTCCATCTCACCGAAACGCTGTCCGCCAAACTGAGCTTTACCGCCAAGAGGCTGCTGCGTAACAAGTGAGTACGGGCCAGTCGAACGAGCGTGAAGTTTATCATCAACCATGTGAGCAAGCTTGATCATATACATGACACCAACAGAAACCCGGTTGTCAAAAGGTTCGCCTGTTCGTCCATCATAAAGGACGGTCTTGGCATCGCGGGCCATTCCAGCTTCCTCAATCGTTGACCATACATCTTCTTCGGTAGCACCGTCAAATACCGGTGATGCTACGTGGATGCCCAGTGCCCTAGCTGCCATCCCAAGATGGAGCTCTAGCACCTGTCCTATATTCATACGAGATGGAACCCCAAGAGGGTTCAGCATGATATCAACCGGTGCACCATCTGGCAGGTACGGCATATCCTCTTCAGGAAGTATGCGGGAAATTACCCCTTTGTTTCCGTGGCGTCCCGCCATCTTATCGCCTTCGTGAATTTTACGTTTCTGAACGATATAGACACGGACTAACTGGTTTACACCTGGAGGGAGTTCATCCCCATCTTCACGGTTGAAGACTTTTACATCATGGACAATTCCACCGCCGCCATGTGGTACACGGAGTGACGTATCCCGTACTTCCCGGGCTTTCTCGCCAAAGATTGCGTGGAGCAAGCGCTCTTCTGCTGTCAGTTCAGTTACACCTTTAGGCGTTACCTTTCCTACAAGCAGATCACCATCTTTAACCTCCGCGCCAATGCGGATAATTCCACGCTCATCCAGATTCCGAAGCGCATCTTCCCCAACATTCGGAATATCACGAGTAATTTCTTCAGGTCCAAGCTTTGTATCACGGGACTCTGATTCATATTCTTCAATATGGATAGAGGTATACACATCATCTTTAACAAGGCGCTCGCTCATGATGATTGCATCTTCATAGTTATAGCCATCCCAGTTAACAAATGCCACTAGTACGTTCCGGCCAAGAGCCAGTTCGCCTTTTTCCATGGATGGACCATCAGCCAAAATCTCGCCTTTTGTTACTCGGTCACCCACTGAAACAATTGGGCGCTGGTTATAACAAGTTCCCTGGTTGGAGCGAATAAATTTCAGCATGCGATATTTATCAAGGTCACCCTTAACTTCGTTACCATCAATCTCCTTAACACGGCGCACCCAGACTTCACGGGCCTCAACATGTTCAACGATACCCTCGTGTTTACATATAACAGCAGCACCTGAGTCCTTGGCAGATACGTGTTCCATACCTGTCCCAACTCTTGGGGCTTCCGGCTGCATAAGAGGCACAGCCTGACGCTGCATGTTAGCACCCATAAGAGCACGGTTTGAGTCATCGTTTTCAAGGAACGGAATGCATGCGGTCGCAGCAGATACTACCTGTTTCGGCGATACATCCATATAATCGATCCGTTCACGCGCTACTACAGTGTTTTCACCGCGGAAGCGTGCAACAACATCTTCATCAAGGAAAGTGCCATCGTCGTCTAGACGCGCATTTGCCTGCGCAACAACATAAAGATCCTCTTCATCCGCTGTAAGGTAGTCAATTCTGTCCGTCACTTTGCCTGTTTCAGGGTCAATTCTGCGGTATGGTGTTTCAATAAAGCCAAACCTGTTCACTTTCGCAAAGGATGAAAGTGAGTTGATCAAGCCAATATTCGGTCCTTCAGGTGTTTCAATCGGACACATACGCCCGTAATGGGAATAGTGAACGTCACGAACTTCAAAGCCTGCACGCTCACGTGTCAGACCACCCGGTCCGAGTGCAGAAAGACGGCGTTTGTGCGTCAATTCAGCAAGCGGGTTGGTTTGGTCCATGAACTGGGAAAGCTGAGAGCTCCCAAAGAACTCTTTAATTGAAGCAATGACCGGTCGGATATTGATCAGCTGCTGCGGCGTGATTGTAGCTGTATCCTGAATGGACATCCGCTCACGAACCACACGCTCCATCCTTGATAAACCGATACGGAATTGGTTTTGCAACAATTCCCCTACAGAGCGAAGGCGGCGGTTTCCAAGATGGTCAATATCGTCAGTATCTCCCACTCCATGAAGCAGATTGAAGAAATAACTGATTGTCGAAATAATATCAGCAGGAGTAATGTTCTTTATTGGCTCAGGTACATATGCATTACTCAAAATATTGATGACTTTTTCATTGTCATCTGTTGGAGCAAAAATCTTGATGCTCTGAAGGACAACATCACCTTCAATAACGGTGCCTCCAGGCTGATAGCTATACATATTGATATTCTTTTCAAGGGCAGGAATAATCCGATCCAAGTTCCTGCGGTCAAGAAGAGTGCCTGCTTCAGCAAGGATTTCACCTGTTTCAGGATCAACCAGTGCTTCCGCGAGCCGCTGTCCAAAAAGCCGGTTTTTAATATGGAGCTTCTTGTTGATTTTATAACGGCCTACACTCGCTAAATCATAACGTTTCGGGTCAAAAAAGCGCGAAATAATAAGGCTCTTCGCATTTTCTACTGTAGGCGGTTCGCCCGGGCGAAGCCTTTCGTAGATTTCAAGCAAAGCTTTTTCAATGCTGTCGGTATTGTCTTTTTCCAGTGTATTGCGGAGATACTCATTGTCGCCAATGAGGTCGATGATTTCTTGATCAGAGCCGAACCCAAGCGCACGCAAAAGAACCGTAACTGGGAGTTTCCTTGTACGATCTATCCTGACGTATACGACGTCCTTGGCATCTGTTTCATACTCAAGCCATGCGCCGCGGTTCGGAATAACGGTTGCAGTAAAACCTTTTTTACCGTTTTTATCTAGCTTCCCGCTGTAATATACGCTCGGAGAACGTACAAGCTGGGAAACGATAACACGCTCCGCACCATTGATGACGAACGTGCCAGTTTCTGTCATAAGCGGGAAATCGCCCATGAAAACATCCTGGTCTTTAACTTCCCCTGTTTCTTTGTTGACGAGACGCACTTTTACACGCAATGGTGCTGCATATGTAACATCCCGTTCCTTTGATTCCTCAACGGAATATTTCGGATCGCCAAGGCTATAATCAATAAATTCTAGAGATAGGTTACCAGTAAAGTCTTCAATCGGTGAAATATCCTGGAACATTTCACGCAGTCCCTCATCAAGAAACCATTGATAAGAAGAGGTTTGGATTTCAATTAGATTTGGTAATTCTAAAACTTCACTGATTCGCGCGTAACTTCTTCGTTGGCGGTGTCGTCCATACTGAACTAGTTGACCTGTCAACTGATTCACCCCTCAAATCAAGCGTTATTGTAAATCTATCTGCGCCTGTCGCCAGGCAGTAACCATAGCAACAGACAAAAAGAAAAAGGGTTTTGACTCTCCAAAAACCACATTTTTCACATTTTACCTATTATTATTTTGTCATCCTTTCCTTTCCATACCATTTTTATACAAAATAAGTCCAACTAAACAGGAATCTTACCCCATTTAGTAAAAAAAGCTTGACTTTTTCGGAAGGCATAAAAAAGATGATGATGGCATTTTATAATATTAACATAGTAGCATATGTCAGTCAAATGTTTTTTGCCCTAATAATGTAATAACCTTTTTCCTTATCAACGATTGTTACATCACCAAAAAGCTCGTTCAACTTATCCAAAGCAGAAGGTGCCCCTTGTTTCTTTTGAATAACTACCCACAACTCTCCTTCCTTAGCCAGTAATTCCCGGCTCTGAGAAAAGATATCATGGACTGTCTTCTTCCCCGCACGAATAGGCGGGTTTGTCAGAATTACAGAAAACCCAGTCTCCTTCACATTATGAAGCCTGTCACTTTCATAAATCTTAACGTTCTCAATCCCATTGGCTTTTGCATTTTCTACAGCAAGCTCTAGTGCACGCTCATTTACATCAACCATATGTACAATCCGGTCCGTAAACGTTTTGGCAAGGGCAAGACCAATAGGTCCATATCCGCAGCCAACATCAAGCATCGGCCCATCCAGATCCGTGGGTATAAAAGTCTCAATTAAAAGCCTTGACCCGAAGTCAACTTCATTTCTCGAAAAAACCCCATTGTCAGTTTTAAATCGAAGCCTCTCGCCCCTTAATGTAAAGTCCCAATGTTTCGGAGAACTTTCTGAACTCGGCTTTTTGGAATAATAATGTTCCGACATAAGCTTCACCTCCAGGAATATAACAGAATTGTCCTAGAAACGTATTATAGCTATCAGGCCATCAAAAAGCAAAAACATCGGCCAGCTTAAAACGGCGCTTTCGCTTTTCTACTTGTCTAGCTGCAGCGCCAAGTGTCCTTCGGCAGCATAAGCATCTCACGAAATTACGCGATAGCGTTATGAGGATTTTCGAGGAGGTCATACGGCGCTGAACGGGCGCTTTCGCTTTTCATGCAAAAAAGCCCGCTTATGCAGCGAGCTTTTCACTAGGGTAATTACTTAACTTCGACGTTAGCTCCAACTTCATCAAGCTTAGCTTTGATAGCTTCAGCATCTTCTTTAGAAACGCCTTCTTTGACTGCCTTTGGAGTGTTGTCAACAAGATCTTTTGCTTCTTTAAGTCCAAGGCCTGTGATTTCACGAACAACCTTGATAACTTTGATTTTTTGGTCGCCAGCAGATGCAAGAATTACATCAAACTCAGTTTGCTCTTCAGCAACTGGGCCAGCAGCGCCACCAGCAACAGCTACAGGTGCAGCTGCAGTTACGCCAAATTCTTCTTCAATTGCTTTTACTAGGTCGTTAAGTTCCAATACAGTCATGGACTTAACCGCTTCAATGATTTGTTCTTTAGTCATTGTGGAAGTTCCTCCTTAAATTTGTTTGGTTTATTGTAAAGCGAAAACGTTTAGCTTACGCGCCTTGTTCTTCTTTCTGTTCTGCAACAGCCTTTGTAGCAAGAGCAAGATTGCGGATAGGTGCTTGAAGCACGCTGAGGAGCATGGAAAGCAAGCCTTCGCGGGATGGCAGCTCTGCAAGAGCTTGAATTTCCGCTACAGTTGCAATGTTCCCTTCGATAACACCAGCCTTGATTTCAAGAGCTTCATGTTTTTTAGCAAAATCGTTAATGATTTTTGCTGGAGCTACAACATCTTCATTACTGAATGCAATAGCATTAGGACCAGTCAAAGACTCGTTCAATCCTTCAAAGCCATTCGCTTCAGCCGCGCGGCGTGTCATTGAGTTCTTGTAAACCTTGAACTCGACACCTGCTTCGCGAAGTTGTTTACGAAGCTCAGTTACTTCGGCAACATTCAATCCGCGGTAATCAACAACTACGGATGTAACGCTGTTTTTGAATTTTTCGGCGATTTCATCGACGATCAGTTTCTTTTGTTCAATAGCGCTGCTCATTATTACACCTCCTGTGGAATTAATGGCATTTATACCGGGCAAATAAAAGCCTCCATATCCGTAAGACATGGAGGCATAATACAATAGCCATTTCACTGGCTCATTCTATCGTATTCCCTCGGCAGGAAATTAAGCCGCTGGGCCCCTGCTGTCTTCGGTACAAATGTATGAAATTCAAACAACAGAATCAATCTTATCAAATTGATAACTGTTTGTCAATATCTTATTTTGTTGTTACAGATGCTGGATCTACTTTTACGCCAGGGCCCATTGTAGAAGCAACTGTTACGTTCTTCATGTAAGTGCCTTTAGCAGCAGCCGGCTTCGCTTTAAGCATTGTTTCGAAAACAGTCTTGAAGTTTTCAGCAAGCTTTTCGTTTTCGAAAGAAGCTTTACCGATTGGAACATGGATGTTCCCAGCTTTATCAACACGGTATTCTACTTTACCAGCTTTAATTTCATTAACAGCGCGAGTTACATCAAATGTAACTGTACCTGTTTTTGGGTTAGGCATAAGGCCTTTAGGTCCTAGTACGCGGCCAAGCTTACCAACCTCACCCATCATGTCTGGAGTTGCAACGATAACATCGAAGTCAAACCAGCCTTGTTGGATTTTGGTAATGAACTCTGCATCGCCGACATAATCTGCACCAGCTGCTTCAGCTTCCTTCACTTTTTCGCCTTTAGCGAAAACGAGGACACGCTGAGTTTTACCAGTTCCGTTCGGAAGCACTACTGCTCCACGAATTTGCTGGTCAGCTTTTTTAGGGTCTACGCCAAGACGGAAGGCAACTTCAAGAGTTGCATCGAATTTAGTATAGTTAGTTTTCTTTGCAAGTTCAATTGCTTCAGCAAGCGGATAAGCTTTTGTACGGTCTACAAGCTTAGCAGCTTCAAGATACTTTTTGCTTTTCTTAGCCATTTTAAATTTCCTCCTTGATTTGTGGTTTTAACGGAATTGGACCTCCCACTTTTAAAAGGTGCGATACACCTTTCGGAACACAACTTTGTTCGACGAGAAATCTAAGGATTCCTATATGATTTCAAATACTGTTTCCTTAAGACAGAATAAAGGTTGCGTGTGCCAATCAGCTACGCAACCCCATCATCTCACAGAACTAGCAGGGATTAGTCTTCGATGACAATACCCATGCTGCGCGCAGTACCTTCAACCATGCGCATTGCTGCTTCAACGCTGGCCGCATTCAGGTCAGGCATTTTCTGTTCAGCAATCTCGCGCACCTTGTCGCGCTTAACTGTTGCTACTTTATTACGGTTAGGCTGGCCAGAACCAGACTGGATTCCGGCTGCAACTTTCAATAGAACTGCAGCTGGAGGGGTTTTCGTAATAAATGTAAATGAACGGTCTTCAAAAACCGTAATTTCAACAGGAATGATCAGACCTGCTTGGTCCGCTGTACGAGCGTTAAATTCCTTACAGAATCCCATGATGTTAACACCAGCTTGACCCAATGCAGGACCAACCGGCGGCGCAGGGTTAGCTTTTCCAGCAGGAATTTGCAATTTAACCATCTTAATTACTTTTTTAGCCACGAGACACACCTCCTTAAAAAGTCCGTGATGTGGTAATAGGGGTTCTACCCCTCCCACTCATATAAAAGCCTTCATTAGAGAATAAAGGCATGGCAAATGTCCGGTTTATTGTCCAAGACATACTGACCTTTGAAATGTTACCACTTTTCACTGGTGATTTCAAGTTATTTTACAAATTGGATTTGTTTTTCTTGACCGCCATCAACAGAAAGTATTCCTTCGCCACAAGCTTCAGCTACATGCAGTCCTTTAAAAATACCGTTAACTCTGGTAATTAACTAAAAATACCTGATAGGCAAGCAGGATTCCACTAAGGGTCAACCCTAAGAGAAACCCTTTGCGTGTCTGACCATCAGTGGAAGGTCGCCACGATATAATCGTACCTATAGTTTGTCAACCTGGGATACATCTAGTTCAACCGGAGTATCACGGCCGAACATGTCAACTAGTACACGAAGTTTGGATTTGGTTTTGTCCATCTCTTCGATAATACCGGTCTTGTTTGTAAAAGGACCTTCTTTAACCTTGACAGTTTCCCCAATCTCAAAGTTAAGATCAACCCGCTTCTCTTCAAAGCCCATTCGTTTCAAAATCATGGTAACCTCTTCTGGCAGAAGTGGCGTCGGCTTTGATCCAGAGCCTGCCGAACCAACAAACCCGGTAACGCCTGGAGTATTTCGGACTACATACCAAGAGTCGTCTGTCATTACAATCTCAACAAGCACATATCCCGGGAACACTTTCTTTTTGACAACTTTCTTTTTACCATTCTTAATATCTGTTTCTTCTTCTTCCGGTACAACAACTCGAAAAATCTTATCCTGCATACCCATTGATTCAACACGTTTCTCAAGGTTTGCTTTTACCTTATTTTCATAGCCGGAGTACGTATGGACTACATACCAGTTCTTTTCCATTTTCAAGGACTAACGTCCGTCCCTCCCTGCATTTTTTCTTCCTTTATCGCCTTAACATCCTTAAAATAGTGGCAGGTATACGGACGCACCAGCCACTCGAACTTTTAGGACAAATGAAAAAACCCGTTTTTACCGGGCTTTGTAATAATTTCCTGCATTATTTTCCATTATACCATGAACAAGCATTACTTATTCAAGAATTAAGCGGATAACCTTTGAAATTCCCAAATCGACAATCGCAAAGAATACAGCAAAAACAGCGACAGTGGTAATAACTGTAATAGTATAGCGGGTAAGCTCCTTGCGCCTCGGCCAGCTTACTTTCCTCATTTCACGGGCGACTTCACGAAAAAAATTAGGAATTCCACGGAAAAAATTCATGTTTGTAACCCCCATCTATCCTTATGAACAATCCCTCATCGCTCCTATCTGGTTTCTTTGTGAACCGTCGAAGCGTTACAGGTTTTGCAAAACTTTTTTAACTCAAGCCGTTCATCCTTAACCCGGCTGCTTGCTGTAACGGTGTAATTCCGTGAACCACAAGCGGCACAGGCAAGAACTGCTTTTTTCGCCATATCGACACCTGCTGCCATTTTTTTGTCTATAAAACTGTAACATGAGGACCAATAACTGTCAATACGGCATGGAACTGGTTCCTTACAAAATAAAAGCCTTTATGAATCAATGTGAGTATTCACGGAGTTCAAGGTATCGCTCCAGCTTTCTTTTGACACGCTGAAGGGCATTGTCAATTGATTTCACATGCCTGTTAAGCCCTTCTGATATTTCCTGGTATGATTGGCCATCGAGATATAATGCCAAAACCTGGCGCTCAAGGTCACTCAAAAGCTCAGCCATTTTCACTTCAATATGGTCGTATTCTTCCTGATTGATAATTAACTGTTCTGGGTCCGTTACCTTGGCACCACTTAAAACATCCATCAAGGTCCGGTCGCTTTCATCATCAAAAATAGGCTTGTCCAACGATACATAAGAATTTAGCGGAATATGTTTTTGCCTTGTCGCTGTTTTAATCGCAGTAATGATTTGCCTTGTAATACATAGTTCAGCAAACGCCTTGAAGGATGTCAGCTTATCGTCCTTGAAATCCCGGATTGCCTTATACAGGCCTATCATCCCTTCCTGGACGATATCTTCCTTGTCTGCCCCAATCAAGAAATAAGAACGTGCCTTTGCCCGGACAAAGTTGCGGTATTTGTGGATTAAGTAATCCAGGGCATCGCTATCTCCACTATGCACTAAATAAACAATCTCTTCGTCTTCCATGGCCAGAAAACTGTTGCCTGCCCTCGCTCTTACATCCACACCCACTGAGATCCCTCCGCATGCACATGCATAGATAGAAATATTATACAGTACTGGTTTTTTCAGCGTCAACGGTCATTTTTGGCCTCTGCGCCATTTTTCAAATATTTCTGCCATTTCTTCACTAATTGGGATTCGGATCGGGGGTTTCTTTTCCTGAATCCGCTGAACTCTTTTTTCAATCTTCTTTGAAAGAACATTCATCTCAATCATAAGCTCACGCGCTGATTTCCTTAAGGCACCTTGTCCAAAAATGGCCCACTGCTCAGTAAAATCGGAGGTAGCAACATGAATCTGTGTTTTCCGATTGCCCAGTTGAATGGCCATTTTTTCAATTCTTTCGTCGGCAGTTTCATTTTCCTTTGTAAAAATAACCTCAACTTGATGATTCCTATACTTTTTTGCGATTCCCTGCACATATTGGGCATCAAAAACAACAATAACCCTATAGCCAGTGTAACCTTGATATTCAGCCATCAATTCCACAAGCCTGTCCCTTGCCGCAGGAAGATCCTTAATTTTCAGGTCCTTTAATTCAGGCCAGGCTCCAATGATGTTGTAACCATCAACAAGAAGGATATCCATTTCTAGCCTCCAAGCGGATGGCGACTCCGGTAAACCTCGTACATTAACAAAGCAGCAGCAACAGAGGCATTCAGTGATGTAACCTTGCCTGCCATCGGCAAATGAACAAGAAAGTCACATTTTTCTCTGATAAGTCTCCCCATCCCTTTTCCTTCGCTGCCGATGACAAGGCCCAAAGGAAGGGTAAAGTCCTGTTGCCTATAATCCTTGCTCCCCTTTGCATCGGTTCCTGCTATCCAGACGCCTTGTTCCTTTAATTCCTCAATTGTCCTCGCTAAATTGGTTACCCTAGCTACTGGTACATATTCAATTGCCCCGGTAGAAGCTTTGGCAACTGTAGAGGTAAGGCCGACCGCGCGGCGTTTTGGAATGATGATGCCATGCGCCCCAACCGCATCCGCGGTGCGCATAATAGATCCAAGGTTATGAGGGTCCTCGACTTCATCAAGAATAAGGAAGAATGGTTCCTCCCCTTTTTCCCTCGCAGCTTTAAAGAGGTCGTCCACCTCAGCGTATTTATATGCTGCGACATATGCCAGGACTCCTTGGTGGTTTCCTTCCGTCAATTGGTCAATCTTTTTCTTTGGAACATATTGAACGATGGCATTCGCTTCTTTAGCAAGTTCCGTTATTTGGTGCATTTGGCCGCGCTGGGAACCTTCTGCTATTAGGATTTTGTTGATATCACGATGCGACCTTAAGGCTTCAAGGACCGGGTTTTTACCAATGATTATATCTTCACTCATCCTTTTTCCTCCCTATCATGTCCTCTACATAGTCAAATGCTGCTTTAATTACTTCCTCAAGCCGTTCTATCTTGCCTCCCAGGTATAAAAAGCCCATTAATGCTTCAAAGGCGGTGCTATGACGGTACGTTACTACATCTGTGTTTTTAGGGACAGAACCCGACTTGGCATTTCTTCCTCTTTTAACGACTGCCAGTTCTTCATCTGTTAAAAACTTTTCTTCAAGAAAAAAGTATAAAATTCGAGATTGCGCCTTTGCAGAAACATATTTTGTTGCTTCGACATGGAGCCGATGCGGCCGGACAGTACCGGCCTGGAGCAGATGGCGCCGCACATACACCTCAAAAACCGCATCTCCCATATAAGCCAGCGCAAGGCTATTAAGCTGTTTTTCATCTATTGTTGTTTCATATTCGAGCATGTGTCAGCCTCTTTTCCATCGGGTACCCTGAGGCGTATCTTCCAGTATGATATTCATTGCTTTCAGTTGGTCTCTGATTTCATCGGAGAGCTGGAAATTCCGTTCCTTCCTTGCCTGATTGCGTTTTTCTATCAATAACTCAACTTCTTCATCAAGCAGTTCCTCGGTAGCTATTTTTAGGCCCAGCACCTCGAAAAGCTGATCGAACTCTGTAATAAATCGGTTAATTACTTCGACTGATGTATTCTTTTCAAGGAGATATTGGTTTGCCTGCTTTGACAGGTCAAACAAGACGGATACAGCATTTGCAGTATTAAAATCATCGTCCATCTCCCGGATAAATTGTTCCCTCAATCTGTCAACTTCCGCAATCCACTCTGCATTGTTAGAGGTCAAGCCGCTACTCGAATCGAGCCTGTGCTGAAGGTTTTGATAGGAAGTCTTGAGTCTCTCAAATGCAGTCTTTGTATTTTCAAGCAATTCTTCACTATAGTTAATTGGGTTCCGATAATGAACAGATAACATAAAGAACCGAAGAACCTGTGGATCATGCTGCTTGATAATGTCATGGACAAGCACAAAGTTCCCAAGCGATTTTGACATTTTCTCATTATCAATGTTGATATACCCATTATGCATCCAATAGCGTGCAAATGTTTTTTCATTGAGTGCTTCCGATTGGGCTATTTCATTTTCATGATGGGGAAATGCCAAGTCCTGTCCGCCGGCATGGATGTCAATCGTATCCCCAAGATACTTTTTTGCCATTGCGGAGCATTCGATATGCCAGCCAGGGCGCCCATTTCCCCATGGACTCTCCCAATAAATCTCGCCTTCTTTTGCCGACTTCCAGAGAGCGAAGTCAAGCGCATCCTGTTTTTTTTCACCACGCTCAATACGCGCTCCTACCTTTAGTTCATCAATTGATTGATGCGATAACTTTCCGTAGCCGTTAAACTTCCTGGTCCTGAAGTAGACATCCCCTTCAGATTCATAAGCATAATCCTTGTTAACCAATTCTGAGATGAAGTCGATGATGACATCCATATTTTCCATAACACGCGGGTGATGGTCGGCTTTTTTGCAGCCCAGTGCAGAAACATCTTCAAAATAAGCATTTATGAATCTTTCAGCCACTGTCGGCACATCTTCTCCAAGCTCTTTAGCTGCCCGAATTAACTTGTCATCGACATCGGTGAAGTTAGAAATATAATTTACATCGTAGCCGCGAAATTCAAGGTATCTCCTGACAGTATCAAAAACAATGGCTGGCCGAGAGTTACCAATATGAATATAGTTATATACGGTAGGACCGCAAACATACATTTTTACTTTTCCCTCTTCAAGCGGAACGAAAGTTTCTTTTTTCCGCGTGAGTGTATTGTATAACTGAATAGCCATATTATCTGGCTCCTTTCACTTTAATCTCTTCCAGTTCTTGCTTCAGGCGGGCAAGTTCATTTTCCAATGCTCTAAAACGGTCAGCTGTTGGGTCTGGCAAATCAGTATGATCAAGCTCCCTGCCAATCTTTACACCGTTTTGGATCACAATCTTTCCGGGAATTCCAACAACAGTGGAATGGGCAGGAACATCCTTCAAAACAACTGACCCGGCTCCGATTTTCGCATGCTCGCCCACGGTTATTGATCCTAGCACCTTTGCCCCGGCAGCAATCAATGCTCCATCTTTTACTGTCGGATGCCGCTTTCCTTTTTCCTTACCGGTTCCGCCCAGCGTAACTCCCTGGTATACTGTAACATTATTCCCAATTTCGCAGGTTTCACCAATAACAACACCCATACCATGGTCTATAAATAAGCGCCGGCCAATTTTGGCTCCTGGATGTATCTCTATCCCTGTAAAAAAACGGCTCACTTGTGAAATCAATCTGGCCAAAAAGAAAAATTTCCTCTTGAACAAGGCGTGTGCGATTCGATGAGACCAAATCGCATGCAAGCCTGAATATGTCAGCACGACCTCAAACTTGGTCCTTGCAGCTGGATCCTGATCGAAAACAACTTTTATATCCTCTTTTAATAATTCAAACAATTGTTCTCCCTCCCAACGATTCCATCATCCCGTATACTTAGTTTTTTGGGAATGGACAGCGGCAACTAGGGTATATCTTGATTACGGCTATCACAAAAGGCTTTTATTATATAAAAAAACGCCTCTGCCTTATAGACAGAGACGCTTAATACACGCGGTTCCACTCTGTTTGGGCATTCCATACATACGCGGAATTTGCCCCAACTTAAACCTTATAACGGAAAGGGTGCCGCCCGCTTCCTACTGGGCTTTTTGCCGGTTCGGAACAGGACTCAGGGGTGCATTTCAAAAATCGAGAGGCTTAAACCATTTTCAGCCGGTGATGGTTCTCTCTTTAAAGCATCGTTTCCCTACTTTTCCCCGTCTTAGATTTCATGGTATTTTATTTAAGAAAATTTAAATTTCGCGACTAAGAATAGTCTTTGTACCAAGATTGTCTACGTCTAGCTCCACAAGGAAAGCTTCGGCAGCAAATCATCGCACGAAGAAAAAGCGATAGCTTTTTCGAGGAGTGCCTATCGCCTAGCATACTTCAGGCCTCCTCCTTGCGATAAGTCATGCACGAACACGCTCGCGCTCTTCGTGATTCCTTTATCTCAGTCGAAGCCCCTCCAGTTTGTACAGCGATGACCAGGCACTTGCGCTTTTGTTGATTACTCCTACTATATACCATTTTCCTTCAATTGTTAACTAATAATTGAAAGCAATCTCATTTGAATTTTTTCCTTACCAAGCAGTTCAAGTGTCTTTGGAAGGTCAGGTCCATGTGTTTGTCCGGTTGTAGCTATTCGGATTGGCATAAACAACTTCTTCCCTTTGTGGCCAGTCGATTTCTGGACAGCCTTCATTGCAGCCTGAATACCTTCAGCCTTAAACTCTTCCAGCTTATCAAGTTCAACATTGAACGCCCTTAGAACCTCAGGAACCTGTTCTTCCGATAGGATTGCCTTTGCTTCCTCATCAGGATTAATATCATCACGGAAAAATATATCGGTTAGCTCGACAATTTCGGCTCCATAACTCATTTTTTCCTGCATGAGGCCAATCAGACTGACTACCCATTCCATTTCCTTGCCAACAAGGTTTTCACTTACAAACCCTGCTTTAATAAGATGCGGGAGCGAAACATCGACGACCCTATCAAGGTCTGCTTTTTTAATATACTGGTTGTTCATCCAGGCAAGCTTTTGCTTATCAAAGAGGGCCGGAGATTTAGAAAGTCTTGCAGGATCGAACTTTTCAATAAATTCTTCTTTTGAGAATAGTTCTTCTTCCCCAGCAGGAGACCAGCCAAGCAGGCCAATAAAGTTGAAAAGTGCTTCCGGTAAATAGCCGAGCTCTTCATACTGTTCAATGAATTGGATGATTGATTCATCCCGCTTGCTCAGCTTCTTCCTGCTTTCATTCACAATTAGAGTCATATGGCCAAATACTGGCGGTTCCCAGCCAAGTGCTTCATACACCATCAACTGTTTCGGAGTGTTGGAGATATGATCGTCACCGCGCAGGACATGGGTTACTTCCATCAGATGGTCATCAATGGCAACTGCAAAGTTATAGGTTGGTGTCCCGTCCTTCTTAATCATGACCCAGTCACCCATGCCTTCTGATTCAAACGATACTTCGCCTTTAACCATATCATTGAAGGTATATGTTTTCCCTTCCGGTACAATAAGGCGGATACTTGGCTGCCTTCCTTCACTTTCCAGGCGTTTCCTATCTTCATTAGTAAGATGGCGGCATTTTCCGGAATAACGAGGTGTTTCCCCGCGCGCCGACTGTTCCTCGCGCTCCGCCTCAAGCTCTTCCTCTGTACAGTAACATTTATAGGCATGGCCATCACTCAAAAGCTTTGTATAGTATTCTTCATAAATATGATTGCGTTCTGATTGCCTGTACGGGCCGAAACCTCCATCTTTATCGACACTTTCATCCCAATCTATCCCCAGCCAATTCAAATATTTCAACTGGCTTTGTTCGCCGCCCTCGATATTTCTTTTCTTATCGGTATCCTCAATCCTGATGATGAATGCCCCACCCTGGCTGCGTGCAAACAAGTAATTGAACAGCGCTGTGCGGGCGTTTCCGATATGTAAATGTCCTGTCGGGCTTGGAGCATACCGAACTCGAACTTTATTTGACATAATGAACCTCCTAAAGTGCTCAAGTTTAATCTGTGCTATTCATTTTACCATTGTTTGCTGTAATGCGAAAAGTGGGCAGTCTATGTCCAGATCCGTTTTTCCAGCAACTTCTACGATTTTGTTAAAAGAACCACAGCCTGTGCAGCAATTCCCTCACCGCGCCCTGTAAAACCAAGCCACTCGGTTGTAGTTGCCTTAACATTAATTTGACTAGGCTCAGCCTCCAGCAACTCAGCTATTCTCGTTCTTATCGCTTCAATATAGGGAGCCATCTTCGGCTTTTGGGCAATAATCGTACAATCTGCGTTTACCAACCTATACCCCTGTTCTTTTACTAGCTTCCATACTTGTTCAAGCAGCTTGGCTGAATCTGCATCCTTGAAAGCTTCATCAGTATCCGGGAAATGCTTGCCAATATCACCTTCCCCTATTGCTCCAAGGCATGCATCAGCCACAGTATGCAAAAGGACGTCTGCATCCGAATGCCCAGCTAATCCCTTTTCATAAGGAATTGTAATTCCCCCGATAATGAGAGGGCGCCCCTCTTTTAATTGATGTACATCAAATCCCTGTCCTATTCTAAACATACGTGTTTATCTCCTTTTTATACGTGATCTGCTTGCTGGTGGTAACCTCTCTACCGCATTCAGCGAGCCCCTTTCTGCCTTATAATGGCTTCAGCAAAGACCAGGTCCTCTTTTGTCGTCAATTTAATGTTGTTGTAATCTCCAAATACTACAGAAACGCGATGTCCCAGCCTCTCTACAAGGCTTGCGTCATCTGTCCCTAGAAATCCTTCTCTCTCCGCTCGCTCATGCGCTTCCCGAAGCAAGGAAATGCGAAAAGCTTGTGGGGTTTGGACTGCCCACAAGCTGGAACGTTCAATCGTTTCCACAACACGGTCCTCTATTACTTTTTTGACAGTATCCTTGACAGGCACAGCAAGCACAGCTGCCCCGTCCTGTTCCGCTGTCTCGAGAAGCCTGCAGATTTGCTCCGTTGTTATAAAAGGACGGGCCGCATCATGAACGAGCACAAGGCTGGAATTAACCAAGGCCAGGCCATTAAAAACACTTTGCTGACGTTCAGCTCCTCCTGCCACAAATATGGCAGGCTTGTTAATCGCATAAGCTTTTAGCAGCCCTTCTATTTCTGTCCGTTCCTGTGGATTAATAGCAAGGACGAATCCGTCGCATTGGCTGTCTTTTTCAAAAACAAGCAAGGTATGGATGAGGATTGGCATGCCTTCTACTTTCAGAAGAAGCTTATTTACATCAGCCCCCATCCTTTTGCCCCGGCCCGCTGCCGGAAGAATAACGTAATAACCCATTTTAAACCTCTACTTTTTTATCAGATCAAGCGAACTTTCAACCCCGGGTATTTTTCGTCCCAAGTGATTGTTTGCATCGCATATCCCAATTGATTTACCTAAAGGCTAAATGCCTAAGGAATTCCTTATTTCACTATCAGGCTTTTTTACGGGCAGTTAATCCTAAAGTAGAGACTTACTGCCCGGTATTGCAGGATAAAGGGTGCTATTAAAGGGCCTTTTCCAAAAGCTTTGGCTTTGCAAAAATCATTCTGCCAGCCGATGTTTGAAGAACGCTCGTTACCAGTACATCAATTCGTTTTCCGATATATTCCCGACCTTCCTCAACTACAATCATCGTTCCATCATCCAGATATGCGACGCCCTGATGGTGTTCTTTTCCATCCTTAATGACTTGAACATTTAATTCCTCACCAGGCAGAACGACTGGCTTTACTGCATTGGCAAGGTCGTTAATATTCAATACAGAGACATTCTGGAATTCACATACCTTGTTCAAATTAAAATCATTGGTTACAAGGATGCCTCCGGTATCTTTTGCAAGTTTAACAAGCTTGCTGTCTACTTCCTGGATTTCCTCGTAATCCTTTTCATTAATTTCCACGTTTACGGCAATTTCCTTTTGTATCCGGTTTAGGATATCAAGCCCACGCCGTCCCCGATTTCGTTTTAGGACATCAGAAGAATCAGCAATATGCTGAAGCTCCTGAAGGACAAACCTTGGAATGACAATCGTGCCCTCAAGGAAACCAGTTTGGCAGATATCAGCAACTCGTCCATCAATAATTACACTTGTATCCAATATTTTAAGAGAATGTTTGAATGGTTTGTCCAGTTCCTCTTCTGTTGTCTTTTTCTTTTTGCTGCCAAAGAGATTCATCAGTTCATCCCGTTTTTTAAATCCCACCTGAAAGCCCAGATACCCAAACAAGAGAGTCAATAGGATAGGGGCAACGGTATTAATTACCGGAACTTCAATGGCATTAAGCGCAAAGCCGACTAAAAAAGCGACAATCAGCCCAAAAGTTAGTCCAAGACTCCCAAATAAAACATCGGTTATCGGCACTTTCACAAGACTGTCTTCCAGCCATTTCACAAAGTCAACCACATATTCAACAGCCCAAAAAGTAAGAAGATAAAAAATAAGTGCACCGATAATGGCTGCCATATAAGAATTATTCAACCATGGAAATTTGTCAGCGCCTACTAGATTCAATAAGAGCGGAATTGTAAAGATCCCAAGGGTTCCCCCGATAATCAGGAAACTTGCTTGAACGATACGTTTTAACATTCCCTCACCTCCTTTTACTCATTATAAACAAAAACACTGAATTGAAACCTTAAATATGCCACGTTTTTTCAAACAAAACATCTCTCCCAAAAATATCGGTCCCCTGGGAAGGTTATTCACCAAGTGCAGCCTTTAAGGCTTGGCTCACTGTTGATACCCCTATAAGTTCCAGGCCCTTTGGCGCGGTCCAGCCGCCTAGATTATTAGCAGGAAGAATGACTCTTTCAAAACCCAGCTTTGCTGCTTCTTGCACCCGCTGTTCTATTCTTGACACACGTCTCACTTCACCCGTAAGACCCACTTCACCAATAATGCAATCCGTTGATTTTGTCGGCTTATCCCTAAAGCTTGACGCTATCGAAACTGCCACAGCAAGGTCAATTGCTGGTTCATCAAGCTTGACACCGCCTGCCACCTTTAGATAGGCATCCTGGTTTTGGAGAAGCATCCCTACCCTTTTTTCAAGTACTGCCATTAACAGGGGAACGCGATTATGGTCTATTCCTGTTGCCATCCTTCTTGGATTGCCGAAGCTGGTCGGTGAAATCAATGCTTGAATTTCAACAAGTACCGGTCTCGTCCCCTCCATTGAAGCTACTACAGTCGATCCTGCGGCTCCTCTTGATCGCTCTTCCAAAAATATTTGTGAAGGGTTTTCTACTTCCTCAAGGCCGGCTTCCTTCATTTCAAAAATGCCCATTTCATTTGTTGATCCAAAGCGGTTTTTAACAGCTCGGAGTATCCGGTACGTATGGTGCCGCTCACCCTCAAAGTATAGGACAGTATCAACCATATGTTCCAAGAGCCTTGGACCTGCAATGTTCCCTTCCTTTGTGACATGTCCAACAATAAAAATGGCAATCCCTTTTGTCTTGCCAATCCTCATTAGTTCGGATGTGCATTCCCTTACCTGGGAGACACTGCCCGGTGCGGAAGTGACCTCTGGATGATAAATAGTCTGAATCGAATCGACGATTACAAATTCAGGATTTGTCTGTTCAATTGTCCGGTTAATTTCTTCAAGGTTTGTCTCTGAATATACGAGCAGGTTTTCTGAAGCTACACCGATCCGTTCAGAACGGAGCTTTGTTTGACGCAGGGACTCTTCACCCGATATATAGAGGACGGTATGCTCCTTTTGGGCAAGCTCAGAGGATACTTGCAGCAAGAGTGTGGATTTCCCTATACCCGGGTCACCCCCTATCAGGACTAAGGATCCTTTAACGATCCCGCCACCGAGAACACGGTTCAATTCAGCCATATTTGTAAAAATTCTTGGTTCACTAACCGTTTCAACCGATGTTATAGGAACGGCCTTGGATGCTGTTCCCTGAGAATGGGAGAAGGCTCCTCTTCTCCCGGTTGCTGCAGGCTCGATTTCCTCAACCATAGTGTTCCATTCGCCACAACCAGGACATTTCCCCATCCATTTTGGTGATTCATATCCACAATTATTACATATAAACTTTGTTTTTCGCTTTGCCATTAGACCCTCTCCATTATCTTTTATCTGCCGGTAATTTTCAAAAAAAACAGGGAGGTACCGCCAGATAAATATGCGTGTACCTCCCTGGATTACTATGAAATCACAGTTGGAGCAGAACTTCCCCCGCATTAACAGGCAGTAAGACCCCCAATTTATTTGGGGAAAGTTTGGGACCAGCTGCCCGGAAAAGCCCGGTTGATGAAATATGATTTTTCTCTGGCTTAAGCCTTTAGAAAATTCATTCGGGCCATGCGCGACTAACAATCAGTGTGGCGATAAAGCCAGCTACCGATTAAGTTTCACTTTATTGGACAGGTTCCTCGGCTGCTGTTTTTACAGTGAACTCGCCATTATCTGCATCAATTATAACATGCTGGCCAGTCAATAATGTACCTTTAAGCAATTCCTCAGACAGACGATCTTCAATATGCTTCTGGATTGCCCTGCGCAATGGTCTTGCCCCATATTCCGGATCATAGCCCTCCTCAGAAATTTTTTCTTTGGCTGCATCTGTAAGTTTGAGCGTAATATCCTGTTCTTTCAAGCGCTTGATTAGCTGGTCAGACATAAGTGTAACAATTTCGTTCAGATGCTTCCGTTCCAGTGAATGGAATACGATCATTTCATCAATCCGGTTAAGGAATTCCGGACGGAAGGCTTTCTTCAATTCCTCTAATACTTTGCCCTTCATGTCCTTATAATCCTGTTCTCCATCCTGAACGGTAAAGCCGACATATTTATTTCGTCTAAGCGCATCAGCACCGACGTTGGAAGTCATAATTAACACTGTATTCCTGAAGTCAACAGTACGGCCTTTGGAATCAGTCAGGCGTCCATCCTCCAATACCTGCAAAAGGATATTGAATACATCTGGATGGGCTTTTTCTATCTCATCAAGAAGTACAACTGAATACGGTTTGCGGCGAACTTTTTCAGTGAGCTGGCCGCCCTCTTCATAACCGACATAACCTGGAGGTGAGCCAACCAGACGGGAAGTTGAATGCTTCTCCATGTACTCAGACATATCAATCCGGATCATTGCATCTTCATCACCGAACATTGCTTCAGCAAGTGCCCTGGCTAGTTCAGTTTTACCAACACCAGTAGGCCCAAGGAAAATGAATGAACCGATTGGCCTTTTTGGATCCTTTAATCCAGCACGCGCCCGGCGGACGGCCTTTGATACAGCCTTGACTGCCTCCTCTTGGCCAATTACCCTGGAATGAAGGATTTCTTCAAGGTTCAAAAGCTTTTCTGTCTCGGTCTGTGCAAGCCTTGAAACCGGTATTCCCGTCCAGCTTGCCACAACATGGGCAATATCATCAACCGTCACTTCACTATTTTCCTTGCCTTGCTGTTCTTTCCAACTCTTCTTTGTTTCCTCAAGCTGTTCGCGAAGGCGTTGTTCAGAATCCCTCAGAGAAGCTGCCTTCTCGAATTCCTGGCTTTGGACTGAGGCATCCTTTTCTTTACGCACTTCCTCAAGCTTCATTTCCAATTCTTTAAGATTTGGAGGTGTCGTATATGACCTCAGTCTTACCTTCGAGCCAGCCTCATCAATCAGGTCGATTGCTTTATCCGGCAGGAAACGGTCTGAGATATAGCGGTCTGAAAATTTGACGGCTGCCTCAATGGCTTCATCAGTAATAGTTACACGATGGTGTGCCTCATAGCGGTCACGCAGCCCTTGCAGAATTTGAACCGATTCTTCTGCAGTCGGTTCATCTACCCGAATCGGCTGGAAACGGCGTTCAAGAGCGGCATCCTTTTCAATATATTTACGGTATTCATCAAGTGTTGTCGCACCGATACATTGGAGTTCACCACGAGCAAGGGATGGCTTCAGTATGTTCGAAGCATCAATCGCGCCTTCAGCTCCCCCGGCTCCAATTAATGTATGCAGTTCATCAATGAAAAGTATGATATTTCCTGCCTGCCTGATTTCATCCATTACTTTTTTCAGTCGGTCTTCGAATTCACCACGGTATTTTGTTCCGGCAACCACTGTTCCCATATCAAGTGTCATAACCCGTTTATCCCTAAGGATTTCCGGAACTTCATTGTTAACAATTTGCTGGGCAAGACCTTCGGCAATTGCTGTTTTACCTACCCCTGGCTCACCAATGAGGACGGGGTTATTTTTCGTTCTACGGCTTAATACTTCGATGACTCGCTGAATTTCCTTACTTCGGCCAATTACGGGATCCAGGCTGCCTTCTCTTGCAATAGCTGTCAAATCCCTTGCCAGGCCATCAAGAGTAGGGGTATTTGCACTAACAGACGTGCTCCCGGGGTGACCACCGGATTCATTACTGCCCAGAAGCTGGAGAACCTGCTGGCGCGCTTTGTTCAAGCTGACACCAAGGTTATTAAGAACCCTTGCGGCTACTCCTTCACCTTCACGAATAAGTCCCAGGAGAATATGTTCAGTACCGACATAAGAATGCCCCAGTTTCCGCGCTTCATCCATCGAAAGCTCAATTACCTTTTTGGCCCTTGGTGTGTAATGGATGGTTTGCGGTATTTCTTGTCCTCGGCCAATAAGAGTCTCTACTTCCTTCTGGATTTTTTCAGATCCCAGGCCTAAGCCATAAAGTGCTTTGGCTGCAATTCCTTCTCCCTCCCGGACGAGGCCTAATAAAATATGTTCGGTGCCAATATTATTATGGCCTAGCCGAATGGCTTCTTCCTGGGCCAATGCGAGTACCTTTTGGGCTCTTTCTGTAAAACGGCCAAACATCATAATCGATTCCTCCTCAATTAGTATCCAATTCAAGTTTTAATCGTTCTCTTATAAGGCAAGCTCTTCGGATGTCCCTTTCTTCAGGCCGTAAAGGTCCGCCTGAATATAATTGGAGGAATCCGGGCTGTGTTAATATCATAAGTTCATTCAAAATGGTTCTTGACACATTTTTTATATACCCCATATCAATTCCCAACCTAACATCGGATAAACACTTGGCAGCCTCTTTTGTTTCAATTATTCTGCTATTCGACAAAACTCCAAATGAACGGTAAACTCTATCTTCTAATTGTATGTTGTAAGTTTTCTCTAATGCGTCGCGGGCAGACCTTTCCTGGGCAATAAGCTGGCTAACAACGCTAATTAAGTCCTCAACGATATCTTCCTCAGATTTTCCAAGCGTGATTTGGTTTGAAATCTGAAAGATATTACCGAGCGCCTGGCTTCCTTCACCATATATGCCTCTGACGACCAAGCCAAGCTGGTTTATTGCTGGAATAATATTATTTATTTGCTTTGTTAACACAAGCCCTGGCAAGTGCATCATAACGGACGCCCGTAACCCGGTACCGACATTTGTTGGGCAACTTGTAAGATAACCATGTTCTTCACTATATGCGTATTCGATCTGCTGTTCAATCCAGTCATCTATCTCATTTGCCGCCTCTAGAGCTTTAGCTAGTTGAAAGCCTGGGAATAAGCACTGTATTCGGATATGGTCCTCTTCGTTAACCATAATGCTAACTTCTTCATTTTCAGACAGCACACATGCCCCGTTTGGAGAATCCTCAGCAAGGTTTGGGCTAATTAAATGTTTTTCAACTAGAACCCTTTTTTGAAGAGGGTTAATGTCCTGCATATTTAATAATTCCATCCTGCCTAATCGGGTCGGACTGGAAGGAATCATCGATTCAAATCTTTTAATAATTTCATTTCCCTCTTCATTGGAAAGCATAGTTGGGAATTTATAATCAGATAGATTTCTTGCCAGCCTGATCCTCGAACTCAATACTATGTCAGAGTCCGGGCCATCCTCATTCATCCAAGAACTTACTGCATTACTTAAAAAGTTCTCCAGTGACACGTTATTCCCCTCCCTCGCTTGTGCCCTTAATCAAATTCTCAAGCGATCGGATTTCATCCCGCACTTTTGCCGCCTTTTCAAACTCTTCTTTTGTTATAAGGTCTTTAAGCCTCTGCTTGGACTCTTCCAATTGTCTCCGAATATGCAGTGTACCGCCTACTCGTTTGGGTATTTTTCCATGATGCTTCCAATTGCCTCCGTGGACCCTTCTTATAATTGGTTTTAATTGTCCCGAGAACGCTTCATAGCACGCCGTGCAGCCGAACCGGCCCGCCTTTACAAATTGAGGGAACGTCATTGAGCAGGATGGGCATTGAATGAACTCCTCTTTATCTATTGCGCCATGCCCCTGATGTTGATAGGTATTTTCAAAGTTCAACAAGCCTGCAAGCAAATTATTTAAAGAAAACCCCGTACCACCTTGCATCATGAACATTTCGCCTTTGTCTTGAGCGCATTGCTGACATAGATGAACCTCGGTTTTCTCTCCATTTACCACTCTTGTAAAATGCATGGTTGCAGGTCGTTGATTACATTCATCACATATCATATTCTCACCTCTTGCATTCTCTTCTTTATACTTTATACAGTGGAATTGTCCAGCGTTTAGCTTTATTCTCTACTTATACTTCAACGTGGTCAGCATCGCCTTAAGCATGCGGGCTCTTAGTTCATCTCTGTATGGCAGGTCTATATATAAAATTGATCTGTCTATAACGCTAAGCATGATTTTAGCTTCACGATGAGTGATGACGTCCTCTTCAACAAGCCGGTAAATTACGCCTTCCGCCGCATGCTGGCTAACCTGATCTCGGATTATTGATAATACATGATCGAGCAGATGGGCATGGTCGTTTGATTGGACCTTCATAATCCGGATATAGCCGCCACCGCCACGTTTACTCTCTACAATATATCCTCTTTCGATAGTAAATCTGGTATTGATGACGTAGTTGATTTGGGAAGGGACGCATTGAAATTTATCTGCTATTTCACTCCTCTTGATTTCCACCAAATCTTCATCACTTAGCTCAAGTACTTGTTTTAAATAGTTTTCAATGATGTCAGAGATATTTCTCAAATTGCCACCCCCTTCTGACTTTGACTATCTTTGACATTAATTATACATTATGCGAGTATGTAGGTGCAATTTTTTGATTTACTGATATTTTCTCCAAATCTTGGGATGATGAAACTAGGGGGGGTTATTATATTTGGATTTGGGGAGGGGAATTTTTCTTCTACCCCTTTTTTTGTAAAATCAAACTTTAGAATGTAATTAGATGAGCGTTGTAGGTTTGGAAGAAGCCTCATTTCCTGTTGGCAGGCTTTTCCGATAGCAGTTAGTGTTAGATCTTTCTTATTAAACTCTTTGAAATTGTTTTAATATAGTGAGGTTAGAACAATTAGGATATGATGTGATGAAATTCTTAATTAAGGATGGAGGATGCTTTCAAAGAAATAGAGTGGTTCCCCATGCGCTTATATGCTCTTATATTTATTATTCAGAAGCATACGAAAAAGGGCAACCCGTGTTGGGTTGCCCTTTACTTGTTGCCTGGCAGCGTCCTACTCTCACAGGGGCTTACGCCCCAACTACCATCGGCGCTGAGAAGCTTAACTTCCGTGTTCGGGATGGGAACGGGTGTGGCCTTCTCGCCATAACTGCCAGACTATATGAGGGTTGTTCCCTCAAAACTGGGTAATCGTAAAGGAAGAAATAGAAGAACATCAAGCAATCAAATATGGTTAAGTCCTCGATCTATTAGTATCAGTCAGCTCCACACGTCGCCGCGCTTCCACCTCTGACCTATCAACCTGATCATCTTTCAGGGATCTTACTTCTTGCGAATGGGAAATCTCATCTTGAGGGGGGCTTCATGCTTAGATGCTTTCAGCACTTATCCCGTCCGCACATAGCTACCCAGCGATGCCTTTGGCAAGACAACTGGTACACCAGCGGTGCGTCCATCCCGGTCCTCTCGTACTAAGGACAGCTCCTCTCAAATTTCCTGCGCCCACGACGGATAGGGACCGAACTGTCTCACGACGTTCTGAACCCAGCTCGCGTACCGCTTTAATGGGCGAACAGCCCAACCCTTGGGACCGACTACAGCCCCAGGATGCGATGAGCCGACATCGAGGTGCCAAACCTCCCCGTCGATGTGGACTCTTGGGGGAGATAAGCCTGTTATCCCCGGGGTAGCTTTTATCCGTTGAGCGATGGCCCTTCCATGCGGAACCACCGGATCACTAAGCCCGACTTTCGTCCCTGCTCGACTTGTAGGTCTCGCAGTCAAGCTCCCTTGTGCCTTTACACTCTGCGAATGATTTCCAACCATTCTGAGGGAACCTTTGGGCGCCTCCGTTACATTTTAGGAGGCGACCGCCCCAGTCAAACTGCCTGCCTGACACTGTCTCCCACCCCGATAAGGGGTGCGGGTTAGAATTTCAATACAGCCAGGGTAGTATCCCACCGACGCCTCCACCGAAGCTGGCGCTCCGGCTTCTCAGGCTCCTACCTATCCTGTACAAGCTGTACCAAAATTCAATATCAGGCTGCAGTAAAGCTCCACGGGGTCTTTCCGTCCTGTCGCGGGTAACCTGCATCTTCACAGGTACTATAATTTCACCGAGTCTCTCGTTGAGACAGTGCCCAGATCGTTACGCCTTTCGTGCGGGTCGGAACTTACCCGACAAGGAATTTCGCTACCTTAGGACCGTTATAGTTACGGCCGCCGTTTACTGGGGCTTCGATTCAGAGCTTCGCGTGAGCTAACCCCTCCTCTTAACCTTCCAGCACCGGGCAGGCGTCAGCCCCTATACTTCGCCTTGCGGCTTCGCAGAGACCTGTGTTTTTGCTAAACAGTCGCCTGGGCCTATTCACTGCGGCTCTTCAGGGCTATGAACCCTAAAGAGCACCCCTTCTCCCGAAGTTACGGGGTCATTTTGCCGAGTTCCTTAACGAGAGTTCTCTCGCTCACCTTAGGATTCTCTCCTCGCCTACCTGTGTCGGTTTGCGGTACGGGCACCTTTCATCTCGCTAGAGGCTTTTCTTGGCAGTGTGGAATCAGGAACTTCGGTACTAAATTTCCCTCGCTGTCACAGCTCAGCCTTCACGGGAAGTGGATTTGCCTGCTTCCCAGCCTAACTGCTTAGACGCACATGTCCAATAGTGCGCTTACCCTATCCTCCTGCGTCCCCCCATTGCTCAAACGATGAAGAGGTGGTACAGGAATATCAACCTGTTGTCC
>NZ_CP012602.1:77500-130000 GCF_001278805.1 Bacillus sp. FJAT-18017
TAGTTCCCAGTACTTCACGCGCAATGTGAGCAATCAGATTTTCTGTCAACTTCATAATATCTTCATAATCAGCATACGCTTCATACAGCTCAATCATGGTGAACTCAGGATTATGCCTCGTTGAGACTCCTTCGTTTCTAAACACTCGGCCAATTTCATACACCTTTTCAAGTCCGCCAACAATCAGACGCTTCAAATGAAGTTCAATGGCTATCCTCATATACAGCTCCATATCAAGAGCATTATGATGGGTAATGAATGGACGGGCAGAAGCACCACCTGCAATCGAATGCATCATTGGTGTTTCAACTTCCAGATACCCTTGTTCATCTAGGTAACGACGCATGGACTGAAGGATTTTGCTCCGTGTAATAAACGTCTCCTTGCTCTCATCGCTGACGATAAGGTCAAGGTAACGCTGGCGGTAACGCTGCTCGACATCCTTCAAACCATGGAATTTATCAGGTAATGGACGCAGTGCCTTTGTAAGGAAGGTGTACTCACTAACTTTAATGGATAGTTCACCAACCTGGGTTTTAAAGAGCGTGCCTGTAACACCGACGATATCGCCAAGGTCGGATGAATCGAAAAGTTCATACTGTTCTTCCCCAACCGCATCTTTTCTAACATAGATTTGAATTTGCCCCGTAAGGTCCTTAAGGTGCGCAAAACCAGCCTTGCCCTTACCACGCTTCGTCATAATCCGGCCTGCTAGCGCAACCGAAATTTCTTTCGTTTCGAGCTCTTCCTTTTCCAACTCTCCATAATGGCTAATCAGTTCCCTGCTAGTGGCTGTACGCTCAAACTTTTTCCCGAACGGATCCATGCCCTTCTGGCGCATCTGGTTCATCTTTTCTCTTCTTACAAGAAATTGGTCATTCAATTCCTCATGGCTCATGATATCAGCTCCTATATATAGTGAGGTATGTAATCCACCTTATAGTTGAATTGTTGTATTATCCATTTAGTTTGGACAATTTTTCATCAAACAAGACATTAGTTCCATTTTACACAAAATACGCGTTCAGTCCCAATAAAAATATTAGAATATAGAAGAAAGGCTGCCAGTTATGTACCGGCAGCCGAATTATTGGAATTAGCCAACAATCGCCTGGTGTTCTTTTTCCTCCACATCTGCAACATGGCCATTGAGCAGCATAACAAAATCTTTTCTCGTAGTGCACTCATTAATGGCTTTTCGAATCTCCGCATTGCCCTTAATCCCTTTTAGATACCATGCTGCGTGCTTGCGCATTTCCCTCACAGCAATATCCTCATTTTTAAGGGCAATTAAACGGTCAAGGTGCAGGATAGCTACATCAATTTTTTCACGAACAGATGGCTCACCCATTAACTCTCCCGTTTCCAGGTAATTTACAGTTCGATAAATCATCCAAGGGTTTCCCAGAGCCGCACGCCCGATCATTACACCGTCAACCCCAGTTTCATCAAGCATACGTTTAGCATCTTGCGGAGTTTGTACGTCACCATTACCGATAACAGGAATAGCCACGGATTGTTTAACTTCCTTAATGATATCCCAGTTTGCTTTGCCTTCGTACATTTGAACACGGGTACGCCCATGGACAGCAACAGCTTTTCCTCCTGCACGTTCAACCGCACGGGCATTTTCCACTGCAAAAATATGCTCTTCATCCCAGCCAATCCGCATTTTAACAGTGACCGGCTTTTCAACTGCATCTACAACCGCGGAAACCATATCATAAATTTTGTTAGGGTCTAAAAGCCATCTTGCCCCTGCATCACATTTTGTGATTTTAGGAACTGGGCAGCCCATATTTATATCAATGATGTCGGCATTTGAATTTTTGTCTACAAATTGGGCAGCTTCAACGAGAGTTTTCTTTTCACCCCCAAAAATTTGCAGACTCAAAGGTTTTTCATGCTCATCGATATAAAGCATATTCATCGTCTTCTCATTTTTAAACACAATGCCTTTATCACTTACCATCTCGGCGCAAACCAGGCCGGCACCAAATTCCTTGACTGTTAACCGGAAAGCTGAATTACAGACACCAGCCATTGGCGCCAAAACAACAGGGTTTTTCATGACAATATCGCCAATTTTCAACATTGCATAAGCCTCCTTTCCGCTTAATATTTTTGAACCTACCGCTAAATCCCTATATTACTCCTTGGGAGGAGCTATCTCATCAATACTGACGTGTAAAACTTGCGAGACTCTTTTAAGCAAATCTGCCGGTGGCATTCGGTTTCCTCTTTCAATTTCTCCAAGAATTGAAACCGACACACCCAATTCTTTTGAGAATCTATCCTGGGTAAATCCCTTTAGTTTTCTAAAAGCCCGAATCCGTCTTCCCCATTTTTCCGCTTCCATATCCGTACTCCTTCTTTATCAGGTAACAGTTCCAAAGTTTGAGTCAGTGGCTTTTCAAAGCCGGGAAGAGAAATGTTTCCGGCGATTTCATGCAACGGAACAAGCACAAAAGCTCGTTCACTCATCCTTGGATGAGGAATGCACAGGCTCTCTGTTTCAATATTTTCTTGGTTATAGACAAGAATGTCAAGGTCTATTGTTCGAGGGCCCCATCTCATTTCCCTTTTCCTGCCATAAACCCTCTCTATTTCTTGACAGATCTTCAATAAAGTTAGCGAATCTGAATTCGTTGCTATTTCTACCACCATATTTAAAAAAAGATCCTGATTTTCATAACCTACAGGGTCTGTTTCATAAACCGATGAATAATTTATCAGGCGGATTGATGGATGTCGATTCAGTTCACGAATTGCAGAAAACAGATAGTGAAGCCTGTCCCCCATATTGGTTCCAAGTGAAAGATATGCCTTGTTTTTCAACTTTATCTTCTCCTCGTAATTTCAACTGCTACCGAACGGTAATGTCCCGGAATTGGAGGGTCAGGCTTAATTACTTTCACCATCACTTCCATTATAAGAGGAAACTCCTGGAGTACTCTGGAAGCTATTTTTTCAGCTACTGCCTCAATCAACTTAAACGGGTCGCCCTCAACAACCTCTTTGCATAAGCGAAACAGCTCGCCGTAGTTGACAGATTCCTCAAGGTTGTCCGATAATCCAGCTTTCTCGAGACTAAGGCCAACTGCAAGGTCAACCGCAAAGCGCTGCCCCAGACGGGTCTCTTCAGGGAAGACACCATGGTATCCATAAAACTCCATCCTGTTTACATAAATTTTATCCATTGACTTGTCCACGTCCCATCATTGCATCCATCATTTTGGCCATTCGGGCGATTTCTTTTACATCGTGAACCCGAACAAGCTGGCAGCCTTTTTGAATACCAAAGCAAACCGTAGCTCCTGTTCCTTCCATCCTTTCTTCTGGCGGGAGGTCAAGGACTCTTCCGATAAATCTCTTACGTGAAGTAGCAAGCAGGACCGGATATCCAAGCGCAACTAAATGGTCGAGATTTTGCATCATTTCAATGTTTTCTTCAAACGTTTTAGCAAAACCAATTCCGGGATCCAATATAATTTGTTCGTCCTTTACTCCTGCTTCCTTTGCAATTTTAATACTATCATACAGGTCTGAAAAAGCATCACGCATGAACGAACTATAGGGGATGTCTTCACGGTTATGCATAAGGATGATAGGAACTCCCGTTTCTGCTGCGACTTTTGCAATCTCGGGCTCTCTCTTCGCCCCCCAAATATCATTTATGATATGAGCCCCAGCACCAATTGCTTCTCTTGCAACCTCCGCTTTATACGTATCAACTGAGATAGGAACAGATAACTCCTCCACTAACGCTTGAATAACAGGAATTACCCTTGAAATTTCCTCATCGGTAGTCACTGGTTCGTGCCCAGGGCGGGTAGATTCACCGCCTATATCAATTATATCAGCCCCGTGTTCAACCATTAATTTCGCGTGTTCAACTGCACGGTCAACCGCATTAAATTTTCCCCCATCCGAAAAGGAGTCTGGGGTGACATTTAAAATGCCCATAATCTGTGTTTTTAAAGAATAATCTAATTCAAAAGGGCCACATTTAATTACTGTACTCTTAGGCAAGGTGTTATCCTCCTCTTTCAAATTTCCTCTCCTATCATACAAGAAGTTCCCGCTAAATCATAATGAGCAACATAGAAAAATAAACGATGGAAATACAAATTTAGGTGCCAGGGCCTAAGGAAATTCACCGCTAAGTGCTGAAGCTTGCTTATAAGATAAGTTACAAACAGACAATTGTTAACATCTCTGGACAAAAAAATAAAACATGAGCCAGCAAACGCCAGCCCATGTTTAGGAATCATTCATCTAATCTTCAAATTGATATAACGGTGTGCTAAGGTAACGTTCCCCGTTACTCGGAATGATCGCGAGTACCTTTTTTCCTTTACCCAGTTCCTTCGCTACCTTTAGCGCCGCAAAAATGGCTGCGCCAGAAGAAATTCCACCTAGGATACCTTCTTCTTTAGCGGCACGGCGGGCATATTCAAACGCCTGATCATTTTGAACGGTAATAATTTCTTCATAGATCTCCGTATTCAGGATAGCAGGTACGAAACCTGCGCCAATACCCTGGATTTTGTGCGGGCCGGGTTTCCCACCGGATAGCACAGGAGAATCAGCTGGCTCAACTGCGATAATTTTAATCCCAGGATAGGCTTCACGAAGAACTTCTCCTGCGCCTGTTATGGTACCACCAGTGCCAATCCCCGAAATAAACGCATCCAACTGATCACCAAATTGTTCAACAATCTCTTTACCCGTTGTATTTCTATGAATTTCAGGGTTTGCCTCGTTGTTAAATTGCTGAGGCATGAAGTACCCATTTTCCTTTGCCAATTCTTCCGCTTTGCGAATTGCGCCACCCATGCCCTCAGGACCTGGGGTGAGCACAATGTCTGCCCCATATGCACGAAGAAGATTGCGGCGCTCCAGGCTCATTGTTTCAGGCATGACTAAAATCGTTTTATATCCTTTTGCTGCGCCAATCATCGCAAGGCCTATTCCGGTGTTACCGCTAGTAGGTTCAATGATCGTATCGCCTTCTTTCAAGCCGCCCTCTCTTTCTGCTGCTTCGATCATTGCAACAGCAATCCGGTCCTTAACACTGCTGCCTGGATTCATATATTCCAGCTTCAAATAAACATCAGCACTATTTTCATCAACCAGTCGGTTCAGCTTTACTATCGGGGTATTACCTACTAGGTCTGCAACCGAATTTGCAATACGTACCATTGTTCCCACTCCTTATTCCGAGTATTTTTATTGGATTTATATAAAATTTAACACTTTGCCAAAAAATAGTCAATATAATAACATTCCCTAAATAATCATTATTAACACAAATTTTCTACAAAAAAACTCCACTTTTTTAAAAAAGTGGAGCAGTTTTATTGCTTACCATAAAACCAGTCAACCCCCGCTTCATCCCAGAGAGCACCCGCTAAAGCCGGGGCATCCATTTGAGAGAGAGCAATTTGTCTTTTTATTTCACCTTTCACTTCCTCAAACGAGTAGCTGCGCTCATCGATGCTTTCATTCAGCTGGATGATCACATATCCTGAAGAAGTTTCAATTGGCTTGCTCCATTCACCCTTGTTTAGTGATGCGGCAGCTTGCATGTATTCCTCCGGATAACGGTCATCCCCTATTTGGATAAAACCAAGATCGCCGCCTTTGGAGGAAGTAAATTCATCCTGGGAAGCTTCCCGGGCAAGTGCTGAAAAACTCGATCCTTCCTCGAGCTCCTTTATAATTTGGTTTGCCGCGTCCTCCTGGTTTACCACAATATGCGATAGATGGTAGGCTGCTGGCACATTATACAGGTCCTTGTTCTCTTCATAATAGGACTTTATTTCCTGTTCGGAAACGACAACGTCTTTTGATAAAATTTCTTCCAGAAGCAGGGATGTTTTTATTTGTTTCTCCCACCTGGCTAGGTCTTCTTTCCCTCCGGCAGCAGACCCTCCATATGCAGTTTGGAACAATCTTAACTCCCTTTCAACATCTGTTTCAGGGATGTTCACATCGTATTTCGCCGCCAACTGGGCAACGACTTCCTGGTCAATTAGTTCCCTCAACGTTTCTTCCCCATAACGCTCTTCGAGTTCGGCAAGCCATTCCTGCCTTGTTATGGTCCCTTTTCCAATCGTTGCGACTGTTTCTCCATCCTTAGGCATTAAATCAGTTCTGGAGTTAAAGTAGAAAAACGTCAAAGCATTTAATATAATCAGCGAAGCTATTACCAGCCACAATTCCCTCGTTTTCATGTTCCCTCTCCCGGCTGAGTTTATTTAGCCTGATTCAATAACTCTTCCAGCTCTTCTTTAGTATAAAGATATTTTTCATTGCAGAAGTGACAGTGTGCCTCTGCCTGGCCATCTTCTTCAATCATCTCTCTTATTTCCCCCTGGCCGAGTGAGACAATTGCATCTGCAAATCGCTCCTTGGAACATGTACACTCGAAAGAGACCGGCATTTTTTCAAGGATGCTAAGTTCTTCTTTGCCAACCAACTGTTCCAATATCTCTTCTGGGGTTAAACCGCGCTGAATCATTTTTGAAACTGGTTCTATTGTTTTTAAGCGCTCTTCCATCACCGAAATTGTATTATCAGATGTTCCTGGCATAAGCTGAAGTATAAACCCTCCAGCAGCCAAGATGGAGTTATCAGGATTAACCAGGACCCCAACCCCTACCGATGAAGGCACTTGTTCTGAAGTGGCAAAATAATAAGTGAAATCCTCCCCAAGTTCACCTGATACCAACTGTATAGACCCGCTGAAGAAATCCCTTAACCCAAGGTCCTTCACTACGGTAAGGGTTCCATCTGTCCCAACAGCTCTCCTCACATCAAGCTTGCCCTTCTCATTCAGTTCAAAATGGGTTTGCGGATTTGATACGTATCCTCTTACCGTACCCCTGGCATTACTATCAACAAGGATATTCCCTATTGGGCCTCCACCTTCAATCTTTATGGTTAGCTTTTCATCGCCCTTTAGCATCGCACCCATCATTAGTCCGGCAGTCATTGCCCGTCCCAGCGCAGCAGAAGCTGTAGGCCATGTATAATGTCTTCGTTGTGCCTCTGATATTGTCTCCGTACTTGTTACAGCATAAGCCCGAACTTGCCCGCCATAGGCGAGGGCTTTAACTAAGTAATCACTCATTTTTGTGCTCCCTTCCTAATTGTACGTTTTTAATGTATCCACATTCCGCTTATAAATAAGCTGAAGTCCTTTTAAGGTTAGGAATGGATCAACTATATCAATTAACTTCGATTCGGAGGCAATTAAAGCAGACAATCCACCAGTTGCTATGACCGTTGGTGTTTTTGAGCTTTGGTCTACCATCCGTTTTACAATTCCTTCAACCTGTCCAACATACCCATATAGAATTCCTGCCTGCATGGCTGCTACAGTATTCTTCCCTAAAACTCCACCTTCAGGCCGCGCAATTTCGATACGGGGAAGTTTTGCGGCTCTTGAATATAGGGCTTCTGTCGAAATTCCAATACCAGGTGCTATTGCCCCACCCATATACTGCTTATGTTCATTGACATAGCAATAGGTAGTCGCAGTGCCGAAATCGACAATTATTAGAGGGCTTCCATACTCATTAATAGCTGCCACTGCATTGACAATCCGGTCAGCGCCCACTTCACGGGGGTTTTCATATTTAATATCCAAACCGGTTTTGATGCCGGGACCAACTACCAGCGGCTTTACTCCGAAATACTTTTGACACATTCTCTCGAGGGAAAACATGATAGGCGGAACAACCGAGGATATGATGATTCCTTCAATATCGTGAAAAGACATCCCCGAATGTTCAAAAAGAGATTTTATTACCATTCCATATTCATCTTCAGTTCTATTCCGGTTTGTTTCAATCCTCCAATGATGAAGAAGATCATCACCCTTATATACCCCTAAAACAATATTTGTATTTCCAATGTCAAAAACAAAAATCATTTCCTCACCACTTTACTGTTTGTATACGAGTCCTTTTTTCTACGCTACACAAATGCTGAAAACATAATACCATAAATAGAAACCAGATAGAAAAAAGAATTCCTTAAAAGTGTGCTGTTTAGGAACTTAAAAAGAGAAGGGCACCGCAAAAGCGATGCCCTTCTCGATATTGTCATGAAATTATTTATCAGTTTTATCTTCTTCAGGCTTAGTAAATCCAAGGTCTTGCTCGTCATTCTTTTTACCTGAAATGTTGATAATCACATCATCAAGTGTTTCCTTGACCTCAGCAGGTGTTGTTTTTACAGGGACCTTTCCATCTGGAAGCCTGCCATGCTCGATTAGATGCTTAATGCCTTCAGCATCCAATGTTTCCACTTCTAAAAGCGTATTGGCAATCAGGTCGAGCTTATCCCGGTTTTCAGTAAGAATTTTTCTGCATCGTTCATAGGATTCCTTAATGAAGCGCTGAATTTCCAAATCAATTTCATAGGCAATCTTATCGGAATAATTTTGCTCATTATGAAGATCGCGGCCAAGGAATACCTGGCCCCCTTGCGCCTGGCCAAATTGCATTGGGCCAAGCTTATCACTCATTCCGAATTCCGTAACCATTCTTCGTGCAATTCCTGTTGCCCTTTGGAAATCATTATGAGCACCAGTACTTACTTCACCAAATACAATTTCCTCTGCTACACGTCCGCCAAGCAAGCCAACAATTTTATCTAGCAATTCAGGCTTTGTCATAAAGTAGCGGTCTTCTTTCGGCAGCATGACCGCATAACCTCCAGCCTGGCCACGTGGAACAATCGTTACTTTGTGAACCATTTCGGCCTCATCAAGCATGAGCCCAATGACGGTGTGTCCTGCTTCGTGGAAAGCCACAATCCTTCTCTCCTTTTGAGAAATCACGCGGCTTTTTTTAGCTGGACCCGCAATGACGCGGTCTGTCGCTTCGTCTATATCTGTCATTTCTATTTTTTTCTTGTCTCGACGGGCAGCAACAAGCGCTGCTTCATTCAAAAGGTTTTCTAGATCCGCACCAGAGAACCCTGGAGTACGCATTGCAATGTTTTTAAGGTTTACAGCTTCATCCAGCGGCTTATTACGTGCATGGACCTTCAAAACAGCTTCGCGTCCAACAACATCAGGACGGTCAACTGTGATTTGCCTGTCAAAACGGCCCGGACGAAGAAGTGCAGGGTCAAGGATGTCAGGGCGGTTGGTTGCAGCAATAATGATAATTCCTTCATTCGCACCAAATCCATCCATTTCAACAAGCAACTGGTTTAACGTCTGTTCCCGTTCATCATGGCCGCCGCCAAGGCCTGCGCCACGCTGACGTCCAACAGCATCAATTTCATCAATAAAGATGATACATGGAGCGTTCTTCTTCGCGGTTTCAAATAAATCACGGACACGGGACGCCCCGACACCGACAAACATTTCAACAAAGTCTGAACCACTAATTGAGAAAAATGGAACTCCTGCCTCGCCAGCTGCAGCACGGGCAAGAAGCGTTTTACCTGTTCCTGGAGGTCCAACCAGAAGGACACCTTTTGGTATACGAGCCCCAAGTTCGGCAAATTTGCGTGGATCCTTCAGGAACTCGACAACCTCGACTAGTTCCTGCTTTTCTTCGTCAGCCCCGGCTACATCTTTAAAGCGAACCTTTTTCTTTTCTTCACTGTAAAGTCGGGCCTTGCTTTTCCCAAAATTCATGACACGGCTGCCGCCGCCTTGAGCCTGGTTAAGCAGGAAGAAGAACAGGATGAATATAATCACGAACGGAATGATTGAAGTAAAGAAGGTTACCCAGCCGCTTGTTTCCTTAGCAGCAAGTATATCAACCTTTGCCTCCGGAAGAACTTCATCAATCCGGTTAAGCATCCTCTCGCTATTTGGGACATAAGTTAGGAAGTACTCGCCTTCCTTGGCGTTTTCAAGCTGCCCTCGCACCTCGTAAACACCCCGTTCAGGCTGTAACGTGACAGATTCAATCTCCCCCTTATCGAGGTGAGAAATAAATTTGTCATACGATATATTTTCTGAACGTTCATTGCTTCCATTAAAGAAGCTTACAACGCCTATGATTACTAAAAATATTAGTAAATAAAAGATGGTATTACGGAAAATCCGGTTCATCCCTTACCTCCTCCCACGGTGAAAACGTATATAAAATAGTAGCATAAATAATGATACCGCTTCAACAATTGTGCTTTAGGGAATTTCCATAGAACTCCCTATTCGGTCTTTGTGTATACTTCAGGCTTCAGAACGCCAATATAAGGAAGATTACGGTATTTTTCCGCATAATCAAGCCCATATCCAACAACGAAAGCATCCGGTACTACAAAACCGACGTATTCAGCTTTAATATCTACCTTTCTGCCAGTTGGTTTATCGAGGAGCGTGACAATTCTGATTGATTTTGCCTTCCTGTAACGAAATAACTCGACAAGATAGCTAAGTGTAAGGCCGCTATCGATTATGTCCTCAATAATTAACAGGTCCCGTCCTTCAACAGAAGTATCCAAATCCTTGAGAATCTTAACTTCTCCGGATGATACTGTGGAATTGCCATAGCTTGAAACATCCATAAAATCCATTTCAAGATAGCAGTCCATCCTTTTTAAAAGATCTCCCATGAAAGGCATGGCTCCCTTAAGGACGCCAATGGCCAAAGGAAATTTATCCTTATAATCCTCAGTAAGCCGCGCAGCCAATTCCTTTGTCTTTTCCTGGATTTCCTCTTCAGAAATCAGAATTTCCTTAATGTCATTTTTCATTTCACATGTGCCCCCCAGAGGTTGTTGGTTCCTTTTTATACTTTAGCTTCAGATAGCGTTCTCCGGGTTCCCCTGCAGAATCATAGGGTGTTTTCCTCAGACCCGGCAGCCAGACTATCCGGCCGCTACTATCTGTTATGACAGGCCAGTTTCCACGTTCAGAAACGGGTACCTTGCAATCGATGAAAATATCCTTGATCTTTTTGGTTCCTTCCAGCCCTTTTAATGCCATCCTGTCCCCTTTTTCCCTATTCCGGATAACGAGCGGCAGATTTATAAGGGAAACCGGAAGAAAGGTGCTATCATTCCCCAACCCATATTCAAGGGTACTGCATACTTCAACTGAAAGTGTAAAGCCATTTGGCAAGTCTAACTTCCCTATTCCTTCTAATTCAAATCTGAATGGGGCATTATCACTGTCATTAAAGTGGAAAATGCATTGTTGATAGGAACGAGTAACTTTCAGCCCGGCAGGCATATTAAGCTTGCCTGATGGATGAGGATGATTTATCAGAGAAAGGACTTGATCAATATGTATAGCAGCGAAATAAGCGGGTACCTCTTCATAAAGATAGTTTAATATTAGTTGAATCCCTCTTCTTTGTAAAGGCATTGGCATCCCAAGAAAAGCCAATATATCAATCACAATCCTATCCTTTTCCCTTCTTGTCATTACTGTATCCATTCTTTGTGCAGCCAATTCCTCGAGATAAACCTCATCACTTTCCAACTCTTCACTGAATCGCTGAAATTGCTCATGAACATTGGGATTTTCCTTCTTCAAGAAGGGCAGGACAATCTTCCGAAACCGGTTCCTGCTATAAATTTCTTTCTCATTACTAGGGTCAAAGCGCGGTTCAATCCCTTTTTTGTGGCAATAATCCATTATATCATTCCGGGTGGCACCAAGAAGCGGCCTAATAATTTCGGCACCATGAAAGGGTCTGCTAAACGGAATCCCTGCCCTGCCCTTGCCAATCGAACCTCTAGTCAGCCTCATAAGAATCGTCTCTACCTGGTCATCCCCATGATGTCCCAGCACAAGATACGAATAGCGGCCTTTTTTAATCATTTCCCGAAAAAAGCTATATCGCGCATCTCTTGCTGCTTCCTGGCCATTTTTTCTGGTAGCGGAAATGATAGCCGGCACATCAATTCTAGCCATGTTGAAAGCTATGCCTCTTTCATCACAGTAACGTTTCACATACATGCCATCCTCAAGTGATTCTTTCCCTCTAAACATATGGTCCACATGGGCAACAGAAAGTGTTATATCCATAACTTCTGTTTGCTCCCAAAGATAGTGAAGAATTGCCATTGAATCCGGCCCGCCAGATACACCAATAAGAATTCTTTTTCCTTTTAAGGAAATGGCTTTTCGTTTTAAAAGTGCCTCAATTTTTTCTTCAAGCATCTGCAATCTTCCCTATAATATGTTACCCTGTTTACCCAAAACGAACTTTGAATAACCAGCGATTTTTAGTAAAACTGCTTTTCCATTTGTTTACGATAAGAATGGAGAAAAGTTTCATAAGCTAAACAAATTTGTTTCAATTCCTTCTAATTTAATTGTACAACAATATAAACAATATAAAGAATTGCCATTGCAGATACAATAAAAACGGTCTCCTTCATTCCACCTTGTTTGCGTGTAACTGCCTGGAGGTGTTTGTTTCCATTTGCCCGCTTTCGTTGTCGGCTTGGCTGTTGGTATGGAGAATTGCTGCCAATATTCGCCGCATTTGGTTGAACCCCACTACTTCGGTGCCATCGCCGTTCTCCATTTTCCAGTAGGGCCTCTCTCATGTCTCTTGCAGCAGGATACTCGCCTTTCAATGCTTTAAGAAGCACCGGCTCATACTTGATTAGTTCTTTTTTTTGCCGTATTGCTTCCTGAAGCTGCTTTAAGCCTCCTCCAACTTTGCTGAATCTCTTTGGGTATGCAATTGATATAAAGACCATTGCAGCGGCAAATAGATCATAAGAAGGTTCGGCTTTCCTAGAACCCATCCCCCAATATCCGCGGTCAAAGAACTCTGTATACTCCTTGATCGCCCTTCCTGCTAACGTAGTTCCGCCAACATCAATACAGCGGATTCTGTATGGCGGACCGGCTATAATTAAATTATCAGGCTTTAAATCACCAAATACCCAGCCACTTTGGTGAAGCTCATCAAGATCATTTAAAAGTTGAAGAAAAATTACCTCAACCCAGTCTCGTCCTTTATTGGCTATAAATGTATCAAAGCATGGACCGTCTATATATTCCATTACATAAAAACTCAATAGCCCTCCTGGCCCCTGCCAATCATCAACATCAAGCAAAGAGGGCCCTAGGGCGGTGCCCCGGGCCTTGGCAAAAGACTTCAACACATTGACCTCGGATGTGACTGTTAACCCATTGCTGCTAATTTTAAGCGCGGCTTTTTTATTTCCGTACCTGGTTAAATAAACAACGCCATTAGCCCCTTCACCTAATTCCTTTAGCAAAATATATTTTTGCTTATGCCATTTCCCTTCAATAACAGTAGCCGGAGGCAGCTTACATGGATTCTTCGAAGTATGATTCATCATCTTGCCCGATAAGGCTCCTTAATGATTTCTTTTGGTCAAACGAACGGAGTGCAATGCGTATAGCTGGTCCAGTTGGAGTGATTCCTCCGGGAGTAATCATTGAAAATATACTTGTAATGGATTCAAGGCGCGGAGTCCAATCAAGGACTTTTTCGACATCTTCCCTTTTCCCGGGAAATACGAACACAGAGAAATTGTTTTTGCCTGTTCTTGCATTGAGGCTAATTGATAAATCAAGCAGCGCCTCTTTCACTGTTGGGAGTTTATGTTTCATGCTTGCACTTGCATCGACCAAAATCAGGACTTCAAGGTCAACCGTTTCTCCCAGTTCATCGACGACCTCCATGACCTCACCTCGCTCTTCAGGCGGAAGGTCTTCCATTGTTTTTGACCTGCCTAGGATTTGCTGCAATTCACGATTGACTACACCTTGAATAGTCTGATTCATCGCTTGTCTCGTCACCATTTGAACAGTTTGGGAAAGCTGTGTGGAATATACAACCTGACTAACCCCGCCACCTGATAATGCAATCCCCTCTATTTCTCTCATTCCCTGTTCATCGATTGTATCCCGTTCCATTACACCAATAACATTGACCGTCACACCCTGTTCTTTTGCAAGAGCCGCCATTGCAACAGGGTCCTCTCCCTGATTAGAACATCCATCGGTAATGACCAATATCTGCCGGATCTTTCCCGTTCGCATTCCGTTCCCTCCATTCTTGAAATGTTACCATCTTCGACGTGATGAAGGGGATTTATACCTATTTACAGACCAGAAGCCTTTAAAGAATTAGGCACGACGTTTCTTTATGCTTTGCACGGGAATGGATGCCCACTTCGGAGTATTATGCTTTATCTTTGCAACTGCGACAGTCATATCATCCTCTATTTGATTGGACCTTGAGCGAATGACTTCCTCCATGATTAAATCTGCTATAGCCTGAGGATCTTCTGTCTCTAGTTCATGAATCTTTCTTTTCATCCACATCTCATAATTCCCCACATGCTTTGGACCTTCGAAGACACCATCGCTCATCATAATAAGGATATCTCCGGCCTTAAGTTGCTCTGTTACCATATCAACATCGAACTCCTGAACGATTCCCATCGGAAGGTTGCTGGCCTGGATTTTCATTACCTTCTTCCCTCTCTTGATAAAGCTTGGCGTTGATCCAATTTTCAGAAATTTGGCTGAAGCGTTCTGCATATCAATAACCGCAAGATCCAGTGTCGAAAAAACCTCATCATTTGTCCGTAATGATAACACGGAGTTTACAGATTTAATTGCCACCTTTTCCTCAATACCGGACTTCAGGATTTGCTGTAACAATTTTAATGTTTCTTGGCTTTCATCGTGAGCCCGCTTGCCATTCCCCATTCCATCGCTTATTGCAATTGCGTATTTGCCGCTTCCAAGCTCTACCGTTGAAAAACTGTCCCCTGACACAAAACCCCCATCCTTGGCTGCATAGGCGACTCCCGTTTCAACGGTATAAGCCTTTGCAGACCGAAATGTAACCTGGCATAGCCCACCTGGAAATGTGCCGCATTCTTCCGTGCTGACAATGATCGTTTCCCCTAATATATCAGAGAGCATCGGTGCAATTAACTTTTCGCATTCACCATGCCCATTACAAAATGGAATAGTCATGTCAATATCAACATTGCCTTGTTCAAGGTTATAAATTTCAACATTCTCTATTTGAAGGCCAAAACCCTGGATTGCCTCGTGAATTTGCTCTTCCTGTTTATGAAGGTTCTCCCGCTCTCTCTGAATTTCTTTAGCAAAATCACCCATGACTTCCGAAACCCCAAGCAGTTGGTCTGCTACCAGCCTTCTGCTCTCATGGACCTGTTTTTTCAGTTTTTGATTGGCCTGGTATACCGCTAGTTCCTGATGAATTGCTTCTAAAACCTTCTTTGGGCGTGAACAATGCTTCTCCCACTCCCTGGCCAGTTTTGGAGGAATGTTCGCCTTAGATTGATCCATTTGCAGCATAATTTCTTCCATATAGTCATATGTTGTTGTAAAGTTCCTTGTCCAGCAATGTTCTTTCTTAAAGCAGGTCTGGCATGTCTTTTCAGCAACATTGCTAAGAAAGAAGTCCAGTTCCTTATCCTCACCCGGTTCTGGATCGTTTTGCGAAAAGCTTTTTGATAGTGTTTCAAATACATCCGAAAACTGCGCAACCCTTTTTGCCGTTACATCTCTCATTTTACGCATGTACTTTTGCTGCTCAGCGGTATGTTCCGGAGTACCAGGTATATATTTTGCTATTCTTTCTGTTAGGGCTATAGGGGTCATAAAAAGCAAAACAATGGCGGCACCTGTTTCCAATAGGGTACCTGAAAGCGAACTTCCAATTTCACCATACATTCCAACAAGCAACGTTGAAACAAGTAAGCCAAAGGATACTCCTATTTTTTTCCCTTCTTTCAATAAGCCGCCAAGTACCCCGGAAAAAGCAAGGAGACTCATATGCGAAAAACTCGATACATTTGCCAGACTAAAGATAAGCCCTGTTACGACACCGACTGTCGAGCCAACAGCGGCCCCGGCAACAAGCGAGAATACTAGTACGAGATATCTTGACATTACATGCTCTATTGAAACCCCGTACAATGTCCATCCAATGGTCCCTGTCATGATGGATGCAAGCAGAATGATCAAAGAAACAATCTCTTCTGTCTTCAACGGCTGCTTTCGTTTATTTATTGTCACAAGCGGAACACTCTGCAAAAATATTAATGATAGAATGAAGGCAAGTACTCCTTCGACCGATGCCATCATTCCATCGTATAGTGTAAGATTTCCAGTCACTACAAACCTCTCACCCAGTTTACCTGCGAAAAGAACAATTCCTGTATAATAAGGGATTATCTTTGCCGGATTTGTAATCCACTCCCTTGTAGCCCTAAATAAAAGCAGGAATAAAAAGATGATGGTAAAGGAGGATAATGCATTTCCAAGAGATATCGTAGCTGCACCAGCTATTAAACCTAGGAGCGCCAGTGGAGCCCGTTCTTTTTTAATTAAAAAGACAGCTGCAAAGAAGGGTAAACCAAAAGGAGTCAACTTTGATAGTATCAGGGCTCTGCCCAGCAGAAAACCGACAATGATAAGAAGATATCCGTGTTTGAGAAAAAAAAGTTCAGCCTTGTCCTGCATTTTTGCAAATAGATTTCCAATTTCCCATCTGGTCCCCAATCCAGAGTTAGAAACCTGCCCGATAATTGTTTCATCCGCTCTTTCCAAAATAACACTCCCCCGTCTGTAATCATTGGGCTAATTATAAATGGACAAGCATTCAAAGATTGTCAAAATAAAGGCTGCTCCAATTAGTTTTGTTCGACGCATTTCACACGGTTTGCCACAGTCATACAAAACTTGCCAAGACTATTTCACCTATCTTACCTTTGAGGTGGGGAAAAACAAAAAATATATTGACAGCCCTTTTTATTGTCTGTATTATAAAACTTGTGCTTTTTAAAAAGGCACTTGCCCTTGCCACCAGCATCTGGTGCAAAATGGCGGTGTAGCTCAGCTGGCTAGAGCGTACGGTTCATACCCGTAAGGTCGGGGGTTCGATCCCCTCCGCCGCTATATTTAGGAAATGCCTGGAAAACCAGGCGTTTTCTTTTAACTTGGCCCCTTGGTCAAGCGGTTAAGACACCGCCCTTTCACGGCGGTAACACGGGTTCGAATCCCGTAGGGGTCATAATGAAAAAGGAGCCACCCAATTGGGTGGCTCCTTTCTTATTGCTGTTTTATGCTTTCACGCTTATTATGGCCAAAAAAACAGGCAAACCCAAATGGGCCCGCCTGGTATAAGAAAATATATAATTCAATTTTAGCAGCAACAAGTTATCCTCGTCTGGCACCTCTGCCGCCTCGTTTTGATTCGGTATGGCGCTTTAGGGATGTTAGGCGATCTTCACTATCCTTTAAGAATTTAGCCATTTTTGATTCGAAATTCTCAGGGCGTGGAGCACGGTGGTCATTCGTCCTACCCTGACGCGGACGTGGTGTATATGGCCTCTGCTGTTGTTCCGGACGGTCCTTAGCCTTTTTAATTGAAAGGCCAATTTTCCCATCCTTTTCAACATTAATGACTTTAACCTCAACCATGTCACCCACTTTAAGATGGTCGTTGATATCCTTGACATAGTTATCCGCTACTTCACTGATGTGGACAAGGCCAGTCGACCCTTCCGGCAGCTCGACGAACGCTCCGAAATTTGTTATCCCTGTTACCTTTCCTTGTAACTTGCTGCCTACTTCGATTGACATAAAAAGAATTTTCCTCCTTAAAAATATAAAAAAATCATACTTACTCTATATTATACCGAAATTAAAAAATGAGTGCAATGGAACAACCATGTGGTTCATTTTTCCTTATCATTTCCATCATTGGGAAGCGTGAAGATCGTCTCCCCTTCACCAGAATAATAGTACAGCTTCCTGGCCAGTTTTGCTAAGTATTCATCATCGTTGAGTTTTTTTATTTCCTCATTGAGCACATCACGCTCATTCTCAAGTTCTGTCAGCTGTTGTTTAAGCTGTGCCTTTTCAGACTTTTTTTCTTCCAGCATAGTTGCTCTTGTATACATTGACGAAACTGCGAAATACATCAAAAGGGCTGCCAGCAACGCAAACGCAGACAATCGGCGGATGAGCCCTTTCCGCTTCCGCAATGCAGCTTCTGATGAATAAAGCTTAGCTTCCACATATTCATTGTTGATCCTGGCTACATTCCGTTTCTTTGTCTCCCTCATGCTGGTCCCCCTTTACTTTTTATTTTTATTCCACTTAATCGCCCTTTTATAAACATTCTTTGTCTTTATAAATAATCCTGCCATTTTATTATATAACTTCTCGACGTTTTTTTTAATCCCTTTCGGCATGAGTTTCCAACAAATTTGAAAAAATTTCTTCAACGGCAAGAAAAAAATGACTTTAATAGCTTTAAGTAAAATTTTCAATATAAAATTCCCTGAGGATAGGAGTGCTTTCCCAAGAAGGAGGACAAGCCCTACGACAATTTGGATAAGTCCAACAACAGGATTAAAAATTAAAAGACTACACGTTTTAACGAGAAAACGCCATATGGTTTTCACGAAATGAATCAACTTTTCCAATAACCAAAGATAGAAACTTTTTATCAACGCCTGATACGCAGCAAATCCGCACAACAAAGCCAGAAATATATAAAAGCGGATTTCTCCACGGTTCACTATAAAAAGCACATAAAAAATTACCAGGGCCTGTACAGCCCAAAACAAAATGTCATTGATGAAGGAGATCCAGCTCTTTCGTTTTGGGCGGTTTAAGAAGCGCTGGTAAGTGTCTAGCGTCATACCGAAGCCAATCCCCGAAATAATCATTGCCGCCATGGTCATGAACTGGACATTCAGTGTCATCGGAACAATTTGCTAAAGAAGCCTTTAGCTTTTTCTCCTTGCTGTTCATCCAGATAAACAAGTTCAAACACTTTTCCCTTAATTGACACAACTCCTTTATCGACATCCAGATTCTTCATTTGCAAATTTTGGCCTTTAATAGAAAGAAACCCCATAGTTGTCTCAAGGAGGAATTCTTCGTTATCAAAGCTTTCAACTTGCTTTACTCCGGTAATGTCCAGAAGCTTGCGCCCTCTCATAATGACATCATGTTCAGGTACTGTTCCTTTGTTTTGATTCGTATCATAATACTGGCTCATCTGTTCAACCCCCGAATCACATAGTTTTGTACATCCTATGCCATATTCGTGTTAAATAGAACAAGCCTCCCTAAATCCCGCTCAGGTGTTAGGGCAATACATTAGAAAGTGTCCTGATTTACCCTTTCCTCTTTGATAATCGTATACATTTCTGCGGCTTCATCCTTCCGGGTTGTTTCCTGGATTTGATCAATCCTGGCAGTCAGAACCCGTTGGCCAAATCGTATGGTTAACTCATCGCCAACCTTAACAGTTGTACTGGCCTTTGCTTCCTTTCCATTAACAAGAATTCTTCCTTGTTCAGATACCTCTTTAGCCAGCGTCCTTCGTTTAATAATTCTCGAAACTTTAAGAAATTTGTCTAACCTCACGTAACTTCCCCCTTACTTTTTTAAGTGCCAAACCCCTCATTGATTATGTTTTCTTTATATTAAGGCTTTGTTAAACAAGTATGTTGATTTCCGCTACAAAAAGGGAAGCTTCTAAGAATAATGATCGCAGGGACAGGCGTTCTTTGCCTGTCACGACGCCTTCCGCTCCAATCAATATCAACACTGCTATAAAATTAACACTATCCACTAAAACAGCCTATATTAAAGCCCTTCTCTTTTTGCTTCATCCCAAAATGCATCTAGTTGTTCAAGAGAATGGTTCTCGAATGGTTTTCCACTTTCATGTACCTTTTTCTCGACATATTGAAAACGCCGGATGAACTTATCATTTGTTTCCGACAGAGCCTCTTCAGGATGAATGCCTAAAAATCTGCTTACATTTACAAAGGCAAAGAGTAAATCTCCAAACTCTTTTTTCGCAAGGTGTAAATGATTCTTATCGACAAGCTCCGCCTCAAATTCACCAAGCTCTTCTTTAACTTTTGCAAATGCGGGCCCTATTTCCTTCCAATCAAAGCCTACCCTCGCTGCTTTTTTCTGCAGTTCGTACGCTTTAATTAGAGCCGGATAAGAACCAGGAATCGATTCGAGTAGTGACCCCCCCTTCACCATCTCTTTTTCACTCGCTTTTATTTCCTCCCAGTTTGCCACCACTTCCTCAGGGGTACTGGCATGTCTATCACCAAAAACATGCGGATGCCTTCTAATCATTTTTGAAGATATAGATTCAATTACATCATTGATAGTAAAGTATCCATCATCCTCTCCTATTTGTGCGTGGAGCATGACCTGAAGCAAAACATCACCAAGCTCTTCCACTAGGTTATCGATATCACCTTGATTAATAGCATCAATCGTCTCGTACGTTTCCTCAATTAAGTACTTCTTCAAAGTTTCATGCGTTTGTTCCTTATCCCAGGGACAACCACTTGGTCCCCTTAACGTTGCAATAATTTCTCGAAGCTTCGAAAAATCACGCCATCTCAACTCATCCTTCCTGAGAGGCGGTACATAAATGGTTACAAGGTTATGAACCTCTGATTTACGATCAAGTTCATATAGCATTACTTTTTCAACTTTCTCGTCACTGCTTCCTGCTGCTGTAACAATATATACCTCATATTCATCAGGAAGTCTTTCCATTAGGGTAAGTTTGACGTCTGAAGCCGTGAATCTATCGTATACCTGACTGATGAACATGTGCTGGGTAACCTGAAGATCGTCTGCCTTCAGCTCCGTCCCATCCAAAAGCTGAAATCCCTCGACAGGGTCGATTCGAAGTGCTTGAAAAAGCGCATCTAAAAAGCTTTGCCCTCCGCCAAAAACAATTTGGATGGTTTGATCCGCATTCGATGCGTCCAAGAGCAGTTGAACCGTCTTTTCAGCTACTAGCGGGTGTCCCGGTACAGCATAAAGGACTGGGCCTGTACTTGCCTCTTCCAGTATTCTGTGACAAATCTCCCGGTATACCTCTTCAAAATTATCATGTTTTTCGTAAATATCATCAAAAGCTGTGTATCGGAAGCCCTCAGTTTCCAGCTCACGGACAACTGGGTGTTCTTTTGTCCGCAAGTATACTCTGCCGGCATTCATTAATTTCCTGTAAACGCCAAGCTGCATTTGATCGAGCTCGGCAGAACCTAGCCCGATAATTTCTATCTGCTTCTTCATCATTTCCTTCTCCTATCCTCAGGCAAAAGTAAAATCAATTTGCTTCCAAACGGAAACAACGCCAGTTCATCAGCGCGAAAAACCCCCCTCTTGATTACAAGCCATACATAAAGAAAACCACCTGCTAGACAGCCTATGACTGCCTGAAGGGATGCCGCAGTTCTAACGCTATCCAAATGATATAGAAAATCAGTTCCCGCCAAAAATAACTTTAAGGATACAATCATTACTCCCAAGGCAAAAATGACATTTTTTATAAACGAAAAATTTAATATTTCACCCTTAAATGTATCTTTTAGAGCCAGGCCGACTGTAACAGCCATCATAAATAAAGCTATTGTCGTTGCCCACGCTGCGCCCATGGTTCCGAAACGCGGAACAAGGATTAAATTCAGGACATACTTCAGTGGGAATCCTGTAAGGATGACAGCAGCAGGAAATAGCAGGACCCCGCGGCTTTGCAGTATGGCAGATGCGGTTAAGATATACGAACTGAATAGAATGGCTATACTCAGTACGGCCAGCACCGCCGTCCCGCTGCTGTTCTGAAACAGCATAATATTAGCTGGTTCAACGATGGCCCAAAGCCCCGCGGCGGCCCCAGCCCCAATTACAATCGTAACCTGGACCGCAAGTCTAATCTTTCCTATTAAAAAATCCTTTTCCCTCCGAAGCTTGCTAGCGGCAATTAGAGGAACTATCGAGAATGCAATAGTGGAAGCCGCAGTGAGGCCTAGCTGGATAAGTGGCTGTCCCCTATCGAATATTCCTTTCATTTCCTTCGCACGCTCGGGGTCAACCCCACTTTTGACAAGAAGTGCATACAGATTTAAAGCATCGCCTAACTGAATAAATACCATCAAGAGACTGCTAATGCAAATTGCCATGCCCTGAAGCCCAAGTAAACGTGCAATTTGTTTAAACTCTGAAAACCGAAGCATGAAGAATTCCTTCCCGCTTTCCCGACGGGATGTCCTTCTATTTTTTAACAAAAGTAATAAAATAATAAGCGCTATAATACCTCCAGTAATCGAACCAAACATCGCTCCCGCTCCAACTAAGTATAAGGAATAGCCTTGTTGGACAAACAAGAGTGCAATTACCAAGATGGTTGCTACACGAATACTTTGTTCCCCGATTTGGGAAACAGCAGTTGGTACCATATCTCCTCTTCCCTGGAAGTAGCCTCTAAGGACGGAAATACCTGGAAAGAGCAAAAAAACAGGAGCCACAGCCTTTAGCAATATCGCCAAGCCCTCATCTCCCATTACACGAGCAATAAAATTAGCTCCCAGGTAAAGGATGGCGAAGCATACAATACCAAAGCACTGCAGTAGTAAAAACGAAGCAGCAAAGAGCTGACGTTCCCTATTGCGATGTTCTGCAAATAATTTCGATAACACAACTGGAAACCCTGTTGTCGCTAGAGCCATGGCAATCCCGTAGAAGGGATATACCTGTTGATATATGTAAAAACCTACATCCCCTGCAATATTCTGAAAAGGAATCCGGTAGCCGGCACTTAACAGTTTGGTAAATAGTGCAGCTGCCGTTAGGATAAAGGCACCTTTAAATAGATTTTTCGTCTGGTTACTCGGCCCCATTTCTATCTCCTTCATGAATGAATTCGTCACCTATTATAGCACAGTGAAAATAGATATCTTCATGCATTATCGCTTAGAGGAGACGAGAAAACCTGCTTGACAGCCAGGTTGGGAACTGAAGCTGACTATATAATAGCAAAAAGGGCGGCACATGTATGGCCACCCTCTTTGTTAATGCTGTTATTATTGTTCCATTTGCCTCGCAAGGAAGCCAGCTGCCGTTTCAACTGCTTTTTGCTCGACTTCTCCAAGTGTTCCTTCTTTAGAAAAAATAATAACGGCTCCTATCGGGTCTCCATTGGCAATGATGGGTCCAATGGTATAAGAGGAAATCGATTCTTCATTGCCATCAGTAAGGGCAATGGTTCCCTGCTGGGTTACGAGAACAGATGAACGGTCTTCCATTGTTTTTTCAACAAGGTCACTAATATTTTTATTTAGGAAATCCTTTTTGGATCCACCCGCCATAGCAATATAGGTATCCCTGTCACAAATAAGAACCGGATTGCCAAGGCTGTCATATAATGCTTCGGCATATTCTTTCGCAAAATCGCTCAATTCACTAATTGGCGAGTATTTTTTCAGGATGACTTCCCCGTCTCTGTCTACGAATATTTCCAACGGGTCCCCTTCCCGAATACGAAGGGTTCTGCGAATTTCCTTCGGTATAACAACACGACCTAAATCATCGATACGACGAACTATACCAGTTGCTTTCATCCAATGTTGCCTCACTTTCATCTGATGATTGAAATTGGCTGGCTTTCTTCCTTTTCGTGAAAGCTTCGCCAAGTTTGAACTTAGTATCCTTCATATGGAAAGTTCTATACATAAGCGGATATTTTTTTGCGGTATTAACAAAACTTCCAGAAACGGATAAACATTCCAGTGCAAATAGTTATTTACATTGGATAATTACCCATGTTTTTCCTGAGTCAAACTTCCTTTTTTTAATGGACTGATTTTTTTGACGCCATCGTATTAGTGTGTGCGTCATCCAAGCCTTTTGTCATTTGGTAAATTGCATGCAGCCAAACCGCAGTATCCATTCCTTTTTTGTTCAGATTGATTTTAAACTTCTTCCCGTCCATTTCAAAACCAGCCGCGCGGCCATATGGCTCGGTGACACCAATGATTTTATCACCAGGGATTTCAGTAACTGATCTTTCGCTTAAAAGAAGTGTAATGATATCTTTGGTTTGCTTAATGGATTCAATTCCAGCCCTTCGTCCATGAACTTTGATTTCTGCAACCTGAAACAGATATGCTACTTCATCAGGATACTCCCCAAAGCGGTCTTTCATCTCTGCTTCCAGTTCCTCTATTTCACCAAGCTCGGACGCTCCACGGAATCGTTTGTACATCTCAATCTTCTGATGGCCATCCCGAATATAGGATTCAGGGATATAGGCATCGATTTCCACATCAATCTCGATTGTTTGTGCAACCTGTTCTTTTCCAGTACTCTGCCTTTCTTCAATTGCTTCCTTCAGCATCTGTGAATACAGGTCAAAACCGACGGAATCTATAAAGCCATGCTGCTGGGCACCTAACAGGTTACCAGCTCCTCTGATGGATAAATCTCTCATAGCAATTTTGAAACCCGACCCTAGCTCTGTGAACTCCTTTATCGCATGAAGCCTTTTTTCAGCAACTTCATTCAATACCTTGTCTTTCCTATAGGTAAAGTAAGCATAGGCAATCCGGTTAGAACGCCCTACCCGCCCACGCAACTGATACAGCTGTGATAACCCCATCCTGTCGGCATCGTGGACAATTAAGGTGTTTACATTTGGAATGTCTACTCCTGTCTCAATAATTGTCGTGCTAACCAAAACATCAAAGTCCCCGGCAAGAAAGCTGATCATTACGGATTCCAATTCATTTTCGGACATTTGGCCGTGTGCATAGGTAACTCGGGCATCTGGAACTAACATGGAAATCTCCTCTGCCTTACGTTCGATATCCTCTACTCGATTATAAAGGAAATATACTTGACCATCCCTGGCAAGCTCTCTTTCAATCGCTTCTTTTACGAGTGCACCATTATATTCCATTACGTATGTCTGTATCGGAAAACGGTTTTCCGGAGGCGTTTCTATAACGGACAAATCCCTAACCCCAAGCATTGACATGTGAAGTGTCCTAGGAATCGGTGTGGCAGTTAATGTCAGAACGTCAACATTTGTTTTCAATTGCTTGATTTTTTCTTTATGAGTCACACCAAACCGTTGTTCCTCATCAATAATTAACAATCCGATATCCCTATACACGACATCTTTTGAGAGGAGACGGTGCGTTCCTATAACAATATCAACAGTTCCAGCTTTCAGGCCCTTTAGCGTTTCAGTTTGTTGCTTTCTGGACCTGAACCTGCTTAATAGTCCGATATTTATTGGATAGTCCTGAAATCGTTCCCTCACTGTCTCGTAATGCTGCTGTGCCAATATTGTTGTCGGTACTAAAAAGGCAACCTGTTTTCCATCAGCAATAGCCTTAAAAGCTGCCCGAATGGCTACTTCAGTTTTTCCATACCCAACATCGCCACAAAGAAGCCGATCCATTGGCCGTAATTTCTCCATATCATACTTAATTTCATGAATAGAACGGAGTTGATCTTCGGTTTCCTGATAAGGGAAAGATGCCTCAAATTCACGCTGCATTTCACCATCGGGGCTGAAGGCATAGCCTACGGCAGCTTCACGCTCTGCGTAAAGCTTAATAAGATCATCTGCAATATCCTGAACGGATGACTCAACCTTTTTCTTAACCCTTTTCCAGTCACTTCCGCCAAGCTTATAAATTTTAGGTTCCTTGCCTTCAGAACCAACATATTTTTGGACTAGGTCTATTTGTTCAACAGGAACATAAAGCTTATCTGACCCCTGATAACGGATATGCAAATAATCCTTATGAACCCCGTTAATGACCAGGGTCTCTATTCCAAGATACTTTCCAATCCCATGGTTTATATGGACAACATAGTCACCAATCTTAAGCTCCGAGTAACTTTTTAGCCGCTCTGCATTTGATAATTTTTGCCGCTGGCGAGACCGCTTTGGCCGCTTATTGAATAATTCCTCTTCGGTAATAACTGCGAGCCGCTGCATCGGAAGTTCAAAGCCGCCTTGCAGGCTTCCTGGAATAATCTGTACAGTTCCGGGCAACAGTTTGCTTGTCCTTTCTGCAAGGCCTGCTTCAATTTCATAGTCACCGAGGACACGCTGCAGCTTATCTACTCTTTCTTTGTCAGGGCCAAGGAAAACAACTGAGTAGCCTCCCTTTCTCCAGCGTTCCAATTCCGTCTTAAGCAGGTGCATTTGTCCATGGAAATTTTGCATTTGCCTGCTGGAAAGATTGATTATATTCTGCGGACTGGTATTAGCTACATGCCGAAGAAAAAGCGATAGGTACAAAACTGGTTTTTTTGAAGTCTGGAACAACTCTTGAGCGTTATGGGAAAGCAATAAGTCATGAACAATTTTACCTTCACTAAGAAGAGATGTGTACCATTCTGCCTCTTCTTTATCAAGGCTTTCATTCATTTCGTGAACCCTGCTGACCTCATCGACCACAATTAGCCCATTGGCAGGGAAATAATCTAGTAAACTAGCTTGGGATTCGTATGCAAGCGATACATATTTAAAAATATCATCCGTACGCTGCCCGTTTTTAAATTGCTCCAATTCAAATGATATATTTTGGGAAAGCTGCTGTTTTGCTTTTTCATCCTTTATTTTTTTAAGGCTCGCTCCTAATTGAGCCTTAAGTTTTTCATAAAGCCTTATATAATTCGCTTCCTCTAACGGTATTTCATTGGCAGGTCCAATAACTGCTTTGGATAACTTCTTCTTTGACCTTTGATCCTCAAGAGAGAATGTTCGGATTGACTCTACCTCAGTATCAAAAAATTCAATTCTAATGGGATCGGCCTCTGTCAGAGGAAAGATATCGACAATTCCGCCCCGGACACTGAATTCCCCAGGTGTTGCAACCATCTCTGAGCGAATATATCCCATTCTAACAAAATCCAGCAACAGTTCATCTATGTCAATATCTTCACCTAATTGAATCAGCATCTTGTACTTGGACCAAACGTCGACAGGGGGGAGTATTTTTCTTAATCCCGCTACAGGTGTAACTAATATTCCGTTCACACCATTGCTCCAATTGTTTAACACTTCTATCCTTTGGGCGCGAAGTTCCGGACTGGCGATACTCATTTCCGCAGCAATTAGCTCATTTGCCGGAAATAAATAAACCTCCCTCTCATCTATAAGATTAACTAGATCATCATATAATTTTTGAGCTTGCAGTAAGTTATGGGTGACAAGGAGAACTGGCCTTTTTGTTTGGTTGTGAATTGCCGCAACCATAACTGTCCTGGATGATCCAGACAAGCCCGCTACCAGCTGTTCCCTCAAGCCGCCTTTCAAACCGCTAATAATTGATTGTATGTCCTCCTGCTTGAGGAACAAGGTTGTTAGGCCTTCCATACTTCTCCTCCTTCCTATCTATCTAAATTCCAATATGGATGTAAGCTACTTATCTTTTTTATGCATTTTTTGCACTAACAAACAAATACTCGCGCCTTCCGCTACAATCAACTATGTTTAAAAAACAATAAATTAACAAGTAAAAAGAAAAAGATGAACAGGATCAATATGAAAACAGAAAAATGCTTTGGATCTTCCTCCAAAGCCTTTTCAGTGAATCAAATAATCATATTGGTGAAGTTCGGGGTTTCTTTCAAGGGATTCCTGACAATCCTCACAAATTGACTTTATTTCCATATCACCATTCTCACCGTAGGAAACAATTTGAGAACGTTCCTGTTGGTTTAATGCATGTAATCCAAGCCTGATCGCATCAGCTGTCATCATGTCAAGCGAGCCAAGCTCAGTGCCACAATGCCTGCATTTATAATGGATAGCCATCTTTTTGCCTCCCTATCCCATCACTATTCGTAGTATGGACTTTTCTAGGGTTAATTATTCAGGCCTTTCCATTTTATAATGTGATGACTTTAAGCATGCAGCAAGCTATTGATTGAATTCATTCATAACCTGCAAAAATGGCTTTTCAAGCCAGGCCTCACATGCAGAGGCACCCTTATGGACAGCTTCCTCAATAAACGGTTCTTCTTCCTTGCCAAAACGGCCCAATACATAATCAGTAACCGCTACCCCCTCAGGCGGTCTGCTAATACCAATCCTAATTCGGTTGAATTCCTGTGTCCCAAGGTGGGCAACCGTCGACTTTATGCCGTTATGACCACCTGGGCTTCCTTTTTGCCGTAACCTGATTTTCCCGGCGGGTAAATCAAGGTCATCATAAATGACTACGAGGTCTTCAGTATCCAGCTTATAAAAGTCCATAGCAGCCCGAATTGACTCCCCTGATAAGTTCATATATGTAAGAGGCATGAGAAGCAGCACTTTTTCCCCTTTATGTATACCTGTTCCAAACAAACCTTTATACTTTGCTTGATCCATTGCGATACCTAGGCGTTCTGCCAATAAAGCAATTACCTCAAAGCCTACATTATGGCGGGTACCGGCGTATTGTCTGCCTGGATTGCCTAATCCAACAATCAATTTCATCTCTGAATCCCCCATTCGTTACAAGAAAAGCGCAAGCACCTTCGTGACAGGCAGAGTCCGCCTATCCCTGTGATGATTATCCCTGAAGCTTTCCTAAAACCTTTCCTTTTAAAGAAATGGTTATACTTTCATTGTAAACCATAAAAGACGTAACCTAAAACCTTAGGCTACGTCTCGACCTCTATTCTTCTTTTTTAGAAGCTCCGGAAGGTTCTGTTTCTCTGCCTTCCTCATTTTCAGGTGTTCCACCATCCTGTTGCTCACCACTATTAATTTCTTCTTCTACCTTTGGAGGAAGGATGGAGGCAATAACTTCGTCTCCCTCATGGTTAAATTCAAATTTACCTTCTGAACTTAAATCCGCAATTGTTAGGACTTCGTTTACCTGTAAATTCGTTACATCCACTTCAAGGGATTGAGGTATGTTTTCCGGCGTACTTGTAATAGATACGGTGAATAGCGGCTGTTGAAGAATCCCGCCATCCCTTACCCCTGCTGCGTCACCAGTAAGAACGACATTGACATCAACACTGATTTTTGATGTTTTATCTACTGCAAGAAAGTCGGCATGAAGAATTTCATTGTTGATCGTGTCTTTTTGATAATCAGTCATAATTACATCCTGTTTATTGCCTTCAATATCCAGAGAGATGACTCCGTTTCTGCCAACCTCTTTTAATGTTTTGGCAAATTCCGCTGAACTAACATAAACAGGTGTACTATCTACCTTTGATCCGTAAACAACCGCCGGGATGTCGCCTTGTTTGCGCAGCTGCTTAGGCCGTAAATTTTGTTCCCCACCGCGATTTTTAGCTAGTAGAGTTGTGCTCATAATGATCCCCTTCCTCTTCTTTCATCATTTTGTGCCTATATAAAAAAATGCCCCAAAAAAGGAAGGTCTAAACACAACATTCTTATAGCTTCAAAGGGATTTCCTTAAAATCACATACTCCATAGGGCATTCCGCTTGATTTTAAATTCAAATTTAAAAATAAAGAAGCAGGAAAAGGGCCTGCCTTTTCGGACGGGCCCAATATGTTTAATCAAAAAGAGTACTTACGGATTGTTCCTCATGGACACGGATAATGGCTTCGCCAATTAAAGGTGCCACTGAAAGGGATTGGATTTTAGGAATTTTCTTTTCCTCCCCCAGCTCAATCGAGTTCGTTACGACAAGTTCCTTAATTTTTGAATTTTGGATCCGTTCGATTGCAGGGCCGGAAAGAACCGGATGGGTACAGCATGCATATACTGCAGCCGCACCATTCTCAACAAGTGCATTTGCTGCTAGCGTAATGGTACCCGCTGTGTCAATAATATCGTCAATAAGAATTGCTACCTTGCCTTCGATATTACCAACGATATTCATTACTTCTGCCACATTTGGGCGCGGACGGCGCTTATCAATGATGGCAATCGGGGCTTTCAATCGTTCAGCCATTTTGCGGGCACGGGTAACACCGCCATGATCTGGGGAAACAATGACGATATCACCTTTCAGATCCCTGCTTTTAAAATGCTCTGACAGGATTGGAACACCCATTAAGTGATCTATAGGTATATCGAAGAACCCCTGGATTTGCGGAGCATGCAAATCGAGAGTAATAACGCGTGTGGCACCTGCCGTCTCCAACAGGTTAGCGACTAGCTTTGCAGTGATAGGTTCACGAGCGCGTGCCTTTCTATCCTGACGGGCATAACCATAATAAGGCATAACAATATTAATTGTTTTTGCCGAAGCGCGCTTTAGAGCATCAATCATAATCAACAATTCCATAATATTCTCATTGACTGGCGCACTTGTGGATTGAATTACATATACATCGCAGCCACGGATACTTTCTTCAATATTAATTTGAATTTCTCCGTCACTAAAACGCGTTACTGAACATTTACCAAGCTCTACTCCAATTACCTTAGCAATCTCATCTGCCAGCTGATAATTTGAGTTTAGGCTGAACACCTTTAAATTTGGATCTAAATATTGGTTTGACATGATGGCCTCCAATTGGATTGATTATTTCTTTATGTTAAGTTTTTGAACATAATTTTCTTTATTTACCTGCCGAGCTCTGGCGACAGATAAGGCTTCAGAAGGGACATTTTCAGTAATTGTCGATCCTGCAGCAACATAAGCTCCCTTTCCGATCGTCACTGGGGCTACAAGGTTCGAATTACACCCGATAAATACCCCATCTTCTATTTTGGTCAAAAACTTGTTTTTGCCATCATAGTTAACAGTGATTGAACCACAGCCAATGTTTACATCACTGCCAACCTCTGCATCGCCAATATAGCTGAGATGAGAGGCTTTACTAGAATTTCCAATAACAGCCTTTTTAATCTCGACGAAATTGCCGATTTTGACATCATTGCCAAGCTGGGAATCAGGACGGATATGAGCAAATGGACCGATATTCACACAAGATCCAATTGAGCTTTGGAAAGCAGCCGACTGCCTGATAACTGTTTCATTTCCTACTTCACAACAATCAATTTCCGTATGGGGACCTATTTTACAATCCGAGCCGATGACGGTACTGCCATTTATAATTGTGCCCGGGAGGATTACAGTATCCTGTCCAATTCGGACGTCCGGGCCAATATAGGTGGAGGCTGGATCAATAATTGTGACACCATTTCGCATATGCAGTGTATTAATTCGGTTTCTCATAATCCTTTCGGCCTCAGAAAGGGCAATCCGATCATTGACTCCGAGTGTTTCAGCCTGATCAGCTGTCATAAACGCAGAAACTATCTCACCCTGTTTCTTGAGGATTTCAATGACATCAGGAAGATAGTATTCCCCTTGCGAATTTTCATTGGAAACATTCTTGAGGGCGGAAAATAGAGCTTGATTATCAAAACAGTATGTTCCCGTATTGATTTCCGTTATTGCCTTTTCAGCTTCACTTGCATCTTTATGCTCAACGATTTTTTCGACATGGCCTTTCCCATTCCTGACAATGCGGCCATATCCTGCAGGGTCACTCATCTGAGCGGTCAATACAGTTGCCTTTGCACCCGTTGTCCTATGGTGGCTGAACAAAGCTTCCATCGTTTCAGAAGTGATTAAAGGAGTATCCCCGCAAACAACCAGGGTAACACCTTCCTTGTCCCCTAGCTGGCCTGCAGCCTGCAAAACAGCATGAGCAGTTCCCAACTGTTTTTCCTGGAGGGCGTAGCTGCTTTTTTCTCCAAGCTGCGTTTTTACTTTCTCGGCTCCATGGCCGATGATTGTTACTATTTCATTTATGGAAAGATTCGAGATCTGGTCAACAACATGCTCTACCATCGGTTTCCCACAAACAGGGTGGAGAACCTTATAAAGCTTTGATTTCATGCGTGTCCCTTGACCGGCAGCCAGGATGACAGCAAAACGATTCGACATGCACATGCCTCCATTTTTACATATATACAACAAAATGGCTGTTATAAAGTATTTTCTGCATAAAGCCAACTTCTGTTTATCCAATTTAAAATATTATCGTAAATAGGTTGTTATTTCAAGGATACTGGAAGAATGTATAATTTTTACATAGTGTGGTATTTAAGGGGAGTAAGCCTGTAGAAATGAAAAAGAGCCTGACTTTTTAGAGTAGGCCCTTGATGCATTATGCTTATGAAGCTCCGGCTTCTTCAAATTCAACTTCTAATTCGCCCAGGCGGTGATACTCTGCGAGGACCGCTTCCTGGATTTTTCCGCGGGTACCGGAATTGATCGGATGGGCGATATCGCGAAACTCCCCGTCCGGAGTACGCTTGCTCGGCATTGCTACAAACAAGCCATTGTTGCCATCGATCACGCGGATATCGTGGACGACAAATTCATTATCGAGCGTAATTGAGGCAATTGCTCTCATCCGTCCTTCTGTATTTACGCGGCGCAATCTTACGTCTGTCACTTCCATACCTTCACACCCTTTTCTCGTAAATAAAAAAACCTAATACTATATTCGTCAGAAATTTTCGTTTTCCTTCTTTTAATTGAGATTTTTTAGAAAAATTTCGTCAAATTAGTGAACTTTAGAAGAAAAGGTATAAAATGGAATAAAAACTATAAGATTTGTTACTTTACCAGTGCAACTACTTCAATTTCAACAAGTACATCTTTTGGCAGTCTGGCCACTTCGACTGTAGATCTTGCTGGTTTATGAATTGGGAAAAATTCGGCATATACGTCATTGAGCGCGGCAAAGTCATCCATGTTTTTAATAAAAACAGTCGTTTTCACAACTGTATTAAAACTAGATCCTGCCGCAGCCAGGACAGCCTCGAGATTTTTGAATACCTGTCTTGTTTGGGAAGCTATATCTCCTTCTACAAGTACTCCCTCTTTCGTAAGAGGTATTTGTCCGGAACTATAGAACATGTTGTTAACAACAATCCCTTGTGAATATGGGCCGATTGCAGCTGGAGCCATATCTGTCTGCACTACTTTCATTACTGTTCCTCCCTATTGGTGCGGCTAAAATAATTTCCTTCTGTAACACTTATCCGCTTCTCACGAACATCGACGTCTGCAAGCTGGACAAGCGATATATATTCATCAACAAGCCTCTCCTCAATTTTTTCCGATTCGACTAAGACGGCTATCCCCGCAACGGTCGCCTTGAATTCATCAAGTAAACTAATCATTCCAGCCACTGTACCCCCGGCTTTCATGAAGTCATCAACAATCAGAACTTTTGATCCTTCAGCAAGGCTGCGTTTTGAAAGGACCATTGTCTGAATCCGTTTAGTTGAACCCGAAACATAATTGATGCTGACTGTCGGTCCCTCAGTAACCTTATTATCACGCCTAACTATTACCAAGGGTACATTCAATTCTGTCGCCACTGCATACGCAAGCGGAATTCCTTTTGTTGCAACCGTCATCACCACATCAATTTTTGTTCTAGCATAGGCGGAAGCGATAATCTTTGCTGCGGTTTGAACAGTCTGAGGGTTTCCCAGTATATCAGCCAAATACAAATATCCACCGGGTAAAAGGCGGTCCGGCCTTGCAATCAATTCACATAATTCCGATACAAAATCTCTTGCTTCAATTTCTCCTATCCTTACCAAAAACTTAACCCCGCCAGCTGCGCCAGGAACAGTTTGAAGCGTCCCGATTCCCCGCTTTTCAAATGTTTCCTTGATTATGGCGAGATCCTCACTAATTGATGATTTAGCTGACGAATAGCGTTCAGCGAAAAAGGTTAGTGGAACGAGTTCGCGTGGCCGTTCTAACAAGTAATTTGTCATGTCAATTAAGCGTTCACTACGGCGAAATTTCATGAAGACCTCCGAATACCGAATATTTTAATTTAAATTTATCATAATCATCCGGATTTATTCAATATTCCGCTCCCCAAGCATACGGACGGCAAAAACTTGATCGCAAAAACCTCTCAATCCGTTATAGATCCTGTGCATTCTTGAATCATGCTTGACGAGACCGAATACAGTTGGGCCGCTCCCGCTCATCAGGACTGCATCCGCACCGAATCTCTTCATCTGTTCTTTGATTTGCGCAACTTCAGGGTAGTGCTTTAATGTAACACCTTCAAGGACATTTCCTACATTCCTGCATACCTCTTCATAGTTATTGTCCCTGATAGCGTCAATCATTGCTGCTGTTTTGGGATGTATAATACTCGAGACATCCAAGCGCCTATAAACATCGGCAGTAGATACTCCTGTAAACGGCTTGGCCAGAATGACCCAGCATGTAGGCGGAGTTGGCAATTGTTCGATCTTTTCTCCACGGCCTGTCGCGAGGGCCGTCCCTCCATACACACAAAAAGATACATCTGAACCAATTTCAGCTCCCAGTACAGCAAGCTCATCCAGGGAAAGTCCCAGCCCCCATACTTTATTCAGCCCTCTTAGGGCAGCAGCAGCATCACTGCTTCCGCCAGCCAGCCCTGCAGCAACTGGAATAATTTTATCAATCGAAATGGTTACACCTTGCTTTACTCCAAATCTATCCTTTAATAGCTGAGCTGCCTGGTATGCCAGATTACGATGGTCATCCGGAACAAAACGGCTCTGGGACACGATTTTGATTTGACCGGTTTCGTTAGGGGATAACTCAAGTCGGTCTGCCAGATCAATTGTTGTCATAATCATTTCTACTTCATGATAGCCATCCGGCCGTTTATGTAATACATCAAGGGAAAGATTGATTTTTGCCGGGGCTTTAACTAATAGCTTCAAAGAAGTCCACCTACTTTAGTATAAATACAACAAGAACACTAATTTTGTCCTATTTTACCACAAAACCTTACTGATAAGACCTTGTTTGATGAATACACCCAAAAATATAAAGTGAAACTGATAATCCAAATATTTTTTCCAAGGGAAAGCCGCGGTACTAACTAAAACAAAAAGGCCCGGGAGTTCATCCCGGACTTGCCGCAGAGATTTGTTATTTTAAGTGCTCGAAGACGGACTTTGCCGTATTCAGGTGTCTCCTTTACCCGTTTTCGCAAACCAAACGGTGGCTGTTTCTTCAAGACGATGTTGTGTTACAGGAACGATAGCCTCATCGTTCCGGCTCGAGACCATACGGCCCAGCCGTTTAAAACTGAGCCTGCCCGCTACAATCAGGTTTCCAAGTTTCCGAAGGGCAGGATTCATTGCCGGTCCTGCAGAAGTTGCAGTTGAGCAAGTTCAATCGCGCGCTTGACCATATTTCCTGCATCACGCGCTCGTATGCCGCCCCATCCTTCCTTTTCAACAACATCATAGAAGCCAAGATCCTTTGCTAGTTCTTCTTTAAAACGGTCAGACATTACTCCCTTTCTTCTGGCCATTTAAAACAACCCCTCTAATCAACCGCGGCAATATTAGTATGCAAACCATTCCGTTTTTTCATCCTAGTAACACTTAACTACAAACACAAAAACAGCGGACGAATCGCCCGCTGCCCTGCATACTTATATCCTAGCTTAAAGCTGCTTGTCCTGCTGCTTCTTCATAGAAGGTAATTTCCACTGTTTCTGTAAGTACATCTGCATAGCTGTAAGATACCCGTTCAAATGCATTTTCTTCCTGGTCCAGTTCAATAACAAAAACTGAAGGATAAGTCTCCGCTAAAATTCCGGAACGTTCAATGGTCTTTCTGCGGCCTCCGTTCGCTTTTAACAGAAGCCTTTTTCCCAGATTTGAATCCAGAGCCTTTTTGATATCGGCAAGTGTTTTTGGCATTCGATCCACCTCACTGTGTAAAGTATAACACGCTGACATAGTTTTGTCAAAGAAAAAGTATAAATTATATAGTTCTTGAAAATGATTGTCAATATTTTTTGTTCTACTTTTTCTTGTAAAATTCAACAAATATTATAATGCCCTTACCTTAGCCGATATATGTAAGGCTTCCAACTGTAAAAAGGAACCAGAATAGTGCACAAAAAAGAATAAGCCCTGTTGTTAGGCTTATTCCCCTTCTTCTGCATATTCCGGGCGATAAGGCATACCAGTTCTTAACACCCCTTTTGTTTCGATTCCGCCAAGGCCCTTTTCACCTGTTAATGTATTTCTTAACACATCCCATACATGAATACGCTCCATAAAAGGAGTAAAACTAATTTTAGCGACAATATAAACAGGATCGAGGGCATGAATATTAATTCTTGATGGCGAGCTGGCGAAATTGGCTCCAGCGGCAATTAAAGATTCGAAATGCGATTGGCAGGCCCCTGCAAAGATGACAAGCTGGTCCAGGTGTGGAACTTTGCGCCTTGCCTCCCGAACTGTCTGGACAAAATGCTTTGAATGCCGGTAAGCATTGATATCACTCATTTTGCCTTTCGACTTTGAATAGGCATCATGACCCGTTATAACCAGAATATCCGGGCGATAATAATCAATGAGTCCTCCTATTCTTTCTGGCATTTCCTTTTCATTGCAGTGAATCCCATAAACCGGAATTCCTATTTTTTCATAAAGATCAAGGCATTTTTTAAGGTATGATTGATCCCCATCCAGATGAAGGACCTTTCCGGGGATTTGAAAGTAGTTGGCTGGTTTTGCATAACCAGCAGTAGCCTGATACTCTTGCCTCTGTTTCAGGAGAGTTACATCCTGGCGAAACAGTTCCAATGATTGTTCTTCCTTGGAACAATATTCGTTGTTCAACTTTTGCCTTTCAGAATGACCCATAATCACAAGGTCCTCGCATGGCGCATCTGCTGCAAGGCGAACATACTCTCCATAAAGATAGGCAATCTGCCGCCCATCTTTTTCAATAATATCAATTACTCTAAAAAGAATATCACAATTATACGATCGTCTTCCGACAATATCCATCCGTTTAATAGCCACAGAATTCACCCCAATAGGTTTCTTTCATAGGCTATGCGGTTTTCTAGGAACAGGTGACATATGATTAAAACAGTGCACTCCTTATGGAATAGCCCTAGATAATTCTGAGATTCCCTAAGTTCTGAAAACAGGAAGGAGCGAGTTGCTTAACCGGGCAAATTCCTCCAATGACAAAGTCTCTCCCCGACGTGTCGGTTCAATATCTGAATCGTTAAGTGCCGCAATTATTAAATCCTTTTTTTCTTTACCTTGCTCTAGCTGGCTTGTCAGGTTATTCAGTATTGTCTTGCGCCTTTGGGCAAAACTTGCTCGCGTTACTTCAAAGAAGAATTCTTCATCTTTCACTTTAACAGCAGGTTTTTCTCTTACCGTAAGTCTTATTACGGCAGAGTCTACATTCGGCTGTGGTACAAAGACCGTTTTGGGAACGATCATGACAACCTCAGCATTGGTATAATATTGAATGGCTATTGACAGTGAGCCATAATCCTTTGTGCCAGGGCGGGCTGTTATTCTGTCCGCAACTTCTTTCTGCAGCATGACAACAATTCCTCTGACAGGCAGTTTCTCTTCCAAAATTTTCATAATAATTGGCGTTGTAACGTAATAAGGAAGATTAGCCGTTATAACAAGATCCATCCCTGGTGGGAACTCTTGCTCAATAACTGATTTAACATCCGCCTTTAAAAAATCGCTGTGAATAACTTTCACATTCTCATATGGGGATAAAGTATCCTCAAGGATTGGGAGAAGGCGCTGATCAATCTCAAAAGCCACCGTTTTTTTGCTTGCTTTAGCAAGCTGTTCTGTCAACGCTCCAATTCCCGGCCCAATTTCAATTGCACCTGTATCGGATGTAATTGCCGCAGCATCTACAATTTTTCTAAGTATATTTGTATCTATAAGAAAATTCTGCCCCAAACTCTTTTTAAATGAGAAGCCATACTTTTCAAGAATTGCTCGTGTTCTTAAGGGAGTTGCAATATCCTTATCCATTTATTTCCTCCTGACGGATTACTTGAAGGGCTTCCGTAAATTGCTGTCTGCTAATTTGAAACATCTTCAGCCGTTTATGAAGCTGCTTCCCGTTTGTATATCCAATTTTCAGCAGCTTCCCAAGCCGCTCTCTCTTTGAACTTGAACCCTGACCTCCAACCAACCCGGCAGCCAGCAAATCTTCTTGTGTAATCTCCTCTTGCGCATCTTCATTCATCCATTGTGCCGCCCATAAAGCTTTACGGATTGCCTCTGGACTTGCATGCTCTACACCAAGGCTGCTGCCAGGCTTACCCCTGGCTTCTTCCTTTTCAAGGAAAGCGTGTTTGCATCCGGGAATTTGCCTAGAAATCTCACTCCGTATCTTCTCACCTGGAAAGTCAGGATCGGTAAATACAATAACTCCCCTTACCCGACTGGCCAATCTAATTTTTTCAATTGTTTCCTCGTTTAAAGCCGAGCCGTTTGTTTCTATGGTGTCTGCTTCAACGGCCCTATTTATTGCAGTCGTATCGTCCTTGCCCTCCACTACGATGATTTCCTTGATTTTCATTATTTCCTCCAAAATAAGCAAGCACTAAATTTAAAATTTTTTTAATGAATTTGATATAAAAATGAAACCATTTTGTAATCTCTTCCGTCTATATAGATAAGACATTTTCATTCTTAGTATAAGGAAAAACCAGCACAAAAACAAAATGCAGGGACGGAACCCTGCATTTTGAAGGACTATTTAGTTAAGGATCTTAATTTTAACCTTCCTATTTCCCCATCGATAAGCATCAGAGAGGTTAGGAAAAAACACGTCTATTTTATAACCTTTAATAGCAGAACCTTTATCAGCAGCTATCGCATATCCATATCCTTCGACATAAACCTTTGTGCCTAGTGGGATGATTCTAGGGTCAACAGCTATTACCTTTACATTTGGGTTGGCACGGAGATTGATTCCAGTTGCAGTAATACCAGAGCACCCATTGCATCCTGCTGTATAGGCTGTTGAAGATACATAGAACTCCTTGCCTCCTGAAGGCATAGAACCACGAGAGACCTGGGCAACTAGGACTCTTGTACCGAGTGCAACCACTTTATCCTCTTTTTCACGAACCGTCTTTTCACTAACCAGTTTGCGTGAAACCTCTTTTCCATTTTCAAGGACTACTTCAAACTTTTTGGTCTTAAGTCCCTGTTTTCCTTCTTTTACAATCTTCTCTTTTCCTTTGGCAAGGTTCGTATCCTTCTTTGTTACTACTGCAAAATTAATTGGTTCTTCCACTACATCGGTGACTTTTTCTACCCGAATGACCTTTATCACGGCATTTTGTTCAATCTTCTCCTGTAATGAGGGTTCAACTCGATCTAGCTTTTTTAGTGTAATGCCTTGCTGTGTTAAAAAGTCAGCGACAGTAGCCGAAGTAGACCACACTTTTTGTGCCTTTTTGCTGCCATCAATAAAAGTTAGATAAAGGGCTTTATTAATTTCAATACTCATTTTGTCGCTGATTGGATCTTCAGGTTTTGCAGAAATATCATCTTGCTCAATCAAGGAAATCTTCTGCTCTTTAAGGAGCTCTGCAACCGTATCGGCTGTTGTCCAAACCGTTTTCTTCTCGTTATCTTTGACAATATCAACCTGTTTAGCTTGTTTCCAGACAATTTCAAAGTTATCTTTCACCTTTGTCTTTACCGATGGAAACAAATAATCATTTGAGTTTATGGTAAGCCCTAGTTCCTTTAAAACCTCTTCCACCGTTTGCGCATGTGTCTGGACTACTTTGTCCTGGCCATTCAATGTCAAGGCGACTGTTTTTTTGGTCCCCTCATAAAAAGAAAACCCAAGTGTAACGGTGAAAACTAGGAAACTAGCAATAAAGATTACCAGTTTTTTTCTACTCAAAGATGGTGGAAACAGGTTTTTCATGTTTATGAATCCGATGAAAAACGCCTCCTTTTCTCTTGGAGTGATTATATAGAACCATATTACCAGCTGTCAACTCTGGACCTTTGCCGAAGGTAGTTCTAATTATGCACATCCTTCCCCAATTTGCAAAGAATAACTTATCGACATGATTATCCTATGTTTAAAAGGAGACGTGTAGAACTTTAAGTTTTTAGTTCGTATTTGGACAAGCAACTGCCGGTTACGACACTATTTGATGTCAACTTATGCCGAAAATTCGTTTAGCATTTTCAGTTGTAACATTTGCCACTTGTTCGAATGGGATTTCCTTGATTCTAGCAATTTCTTCAGCCACTAAACGCACATGGGCAGGTTCATTCCGCTTGCCGCGGAATGGATGAGGGGCAAGGTATGGGCAATCCGTTTCTACCAGCAATTTTTCCAGAGGAACCTCGGCGGCTACTTCTTTTGGCTTTTTCGCATTTTTAAAAGTAACCGGGCCTCCGAGAGAAATAAGGAAATTCATTTCCACACATTTCTTTGCGGTTTCTACACTTCCACTGAAACAATGCATAATACCGCCTACTTCAGCTGCATCTTCTTCACTTAGTATTTCTACAATATCTGCTGTTGCTTCACGATTATGAATGACAATTGGCAGCTTTACCCTCTTAGCTAGCCTGATTTGCTTTCGAAAGACCTCTTTTTGAATATCCTTTGGAGATTTGTCCCAATAATAGTCAAGCCCCATTTCCCCAATTCCCACTACTTTAGGGTGAGAAGAAAGTTCCTCTATCCAGGCTAAATCGTCATCGGTCATATCCACAGCATCAACTGGATGCCATCCAACTACCGCATAAATGAAATCGTGTTCCTCGGCAAGTTCCATCGCCTTTTTAATCGTGGGCCTGTCAAAACCCACAACAACCATGGTTTCTATCCCATTGTCTTTTGCACGGGCAATCACATCGTTTATATCTTCTTCAAACTGGTCAGCATTTAAATGAGTATGAGTATCAATTAGCATAAACCACGCCACCTCGCTGATGAAAAAGGGAATGCTTTTCAATTCCGGCATTCCCTTCTCATTTGATTATAATATTTTCTGCAGCCTTAATGGCAGCAAGCCTCTCATGTAGGCAACTGCCTCCCAAAAGGTCTGTTTGGCAAAGTAAGTTTTTTGGGCCTCCTGCTCCTAGAAATCAACAATCAGGATTTCCGCTCTGCCAATCAGTGGAGGGAAAATCCTACTGACTGAAGTCTTACTTTATCTTTGTCCCGTTAGGAAGGCTTTGATCCACTGAAGCAAGCGATAAGGTCCCTTCTGTTTTCCCGGCTAGAATCATTCCCTGTGAAAGTTCTCCACGGAGTTTTACTGGTTTCAAGTTTGTAACACAAATAACCTTTCTGCCAATGATTTCTTCAGGCTTGTAATATTCGGCAATTCCCGAAACAACCTGACGCCTTTCGTAGCCGAGATCAAGCTGCAGCTTCAGCAGCTTATCGGCTTTCTTTACTTGCTCGGCCTGCAGAACCTCGGCCACACGCAATTCCACCTTCATAAAATCATCAATGGAAATTTCCTCAGCTTCAGGAGCTTCTTCCGTTTTATTTACCTCAGGCTTTTTCTCCCCTAGAGCTGGAGCTGAACCTTGCATTTCTCCTTTAATAAACTCGACCTCTTCAGAGATTTCAAGACGAGGGAACAAAGGATTTCCTTTTGCCACCTTGGTACCTGAAGGAATTGCGCCAAATTCCGCAAGGCTTTCCCAGGCCTTCAAAGATTCATCGGAAATTCCCAGCTGTTCAAAAATCCCTTGCGGAGAGCGAGTCAAGAAAGGCTGCAGCATAATGGCAACCCGGCGAAGGGTTTCAGCCAAATGAACCATAACCGCTTCTAGCTCAGCCTTTCGCTCCTCATCCTTTGCAATAACCCAGGGTTGGGTTTCATCAATGTATTTATTCGAACGGCTAACCAGCTGCCAAACGGCCGTAAGTGCCACTGAAAATTCCATTTTATCCATTGCCTCTTCATACTTTTCGACAGTTTCCTTGTTTACTGATAAAAGTGCATGGTCAAATTCCGTTACAGACCCGGAGTAAACAGGAACCTGGCCGCCAAAATATCGGTCAATCATAGCCACTGTGCGGTTAAGAAGATTGCCAAGGTCATTTGCTAAGTCGAAGTTTATCCTTTCAACAAAACCTTCCGGAGTGAATACGCCATCTGCTCCAAAAGGAACTTCCCGGAGAAGATAATAGCGCAGCGCATCAAGCCCATACCGATCAATAAGGGTTACTGGATTGACGACATTCCCCTTTGATTTGGACATTTTTCCATCCTTCATCAAAAGCCATCCATGAGCAAATACTTTTTTAGGAAGAGGCAAGTCAAGAGCCATAAGCATAATTGGCCAATAAATTGTGTGGAAACGGACAATCTCTTTTCCTACAAGATGAACATCGGCAGGCCAATACTTTTCATATTTCGTTTCATCCTCACTGCCATAACCAAGAGCAGTGATATAATTTGATAAAGCATCAATCCACACATAAATAACATGCTTTGGATTTCCAGGCACTTTAATACCCCAGTCAAACGTTGTACGAGAAACAGCGAGATCTTCAAGGCCAGGCTTAATAAAGTTATTGATCATTTCATTTTTTCTGGATTCAGGCTGGATGAATTCAGGATTATTCTCATAAAACTCAAGAAGCTTATCAGCATACTTACTCATTCTAAAGAAATATGATTCTTCCTTTACCTTTTCGACTGGTCTCCCACAGTCAGGACAGTTCCCCTCGACTAGCTGCCTATCGGTAAAGAATGATTCACAAGGCGTACAATACCATCCTTCATACTCATCAAGATATATATCACCTTGTTCGACAAGTTGTGCAAAAAGCTTGTCGACCGATTTTTTGTGTCTGTCCTGGGTTGTTCTGATAAAATCATCATAAGAAATATCAAGTTTTTTCCAGAGGTCCTGAATCCCTTCAACAATGCCATCGACATATTGCTGTGGCGTCAGTCCTTCTTCCTCGGCCTTTCTCTGGATTTTCTGGCCGTGTTCATCCGTACCCGTCAGGTACATAACATCATAGCCTCGCAAGCGCTTATACCGTGCCATTGCATCACCAGCTACAGTTGTATATGCATGCCCAATATGCAGATTTCCGCTAGGATAATATATAGGTGTTGTAATATAAAACGTTTTTTTGTTTTCTTCCACCATGAATCCTCCTTTTATGTAAACAATTCCAGATACTTTTTTAAGTTCATTATTGCCTATTCACTTCAGCTTCTATCATCAAAATATACCGAAAAATCAACTTTTCTGCAATAACAGAGGTTTCCTGAGAGGAGGAATGGAGCAGGATAACACAAAAAGTTTCCCCCTATCCCAATAAAATTTTTGTTTTATACGAATAGTATATATGTTCGTTATCACTTTTTTGTTGTTTTTTGTCGAATTATGATTTTTAACAACGCATTTTACTATTCTAAAAAAATGTTCAAAAAATATTCGATTTTTTACACTTCTACTTATCTTCTTTTTAAAAGCCTGATTTATCAAGAGTTTATTCCAAAAACCAAAAGTTGTTAATTCATTTTTAAAAAGAAAGTAATTGACGAATATGGGAACTACTGGTATCATAAAGCTATTAGAAAAATGTCGAATTATGACGAACTTTGTAACAACAATAAAAAGAGAAACATGGAAAATGAGAGGAGATAATTTAATGAAATCTACAGGTATTGTCCGTAAAGTTGATGAACTTGGGCGTGTTGTTATTCCAATTGAGCTAAGACGTACTTTGGGTATCGCAGAGAAGGATGCATTGGAAATCTATGTGGATGATGAGCGCATCATTCTTAAGAAATATAAACCAAATATGACTTGCCAGGTAACTGGTGAAGTATCTGATGACAATATTGCTCTTGCAGATGGCAAGCTAATCTTAAGCCGCGAAGGCGCAGAAATTCTTATAAAAGAAATTCAGAATGTATTTTCCAAATAATTTACTTTAAAAAGGGCTTCTCCTATATGGTGAAGCCCTTTTTGTACGTACGTTCAGCCGCAAAAGCAATGCAATGATCCCAAGAATAGGCTAGTCTCAAGGCCGTTCTTTGCCTGTTACGAGGTGCCCATTTGCCTGCAACAAAGATGCTTGCACGTTTATTTTTTATTCAATATGAAACTCTCGGTAGATATCCCGCTTACTCATCCCTCGGTCTTTTGATGTAAGCTTAATTGCTTCCTTTGAGGATGCTTGATTTTCATTAATATAATGGTTCACATGTTCTTCAATCGAAAGGTTTTCCCACCAGGATTCTACTTGGATTGGGTTCTCTGTCCCCCCTTCCAATATTAAGCAAAATTCTCCTCTTACCTCGCCATTCCCACACCATTCAATTGCTTCAGAAACAGTTCCCCTGATAAATTCCTCATACTTTTTGGTCAATTCCCTGCAAAGAACAATCCTTCTGTTCCCCACAATATCCAGAATAAGGCCTAATGTCTCCCTTAATCTGTGTGGCGATTCGTAAAGGACAATTGTCCCTGTCTGCTGACTAAGAAGTTCCAATTCCTTTTTTTTATCTTTCTTCTGCCGTTGCAGAAAGCCATAAAAATAAAAGGGTTGTGGAGGAAGGCCGGATGCTATTAATGAGGTTAATGCGGCGTTTGCACCGGGAAGAGGTACAACCGCAATCTGTTCATTTACTGCCTGTACAACTAGCTCATAACCTGGGTCTGAGATTGTTGGCATGCCCGCATCACTTACTAAGGCAATTTTCAGACCATCCTTTAATTTCCCTATAAGCTTGGAGCCGCTTGCCTCCTTATTATGCTCATGGTAACTTATAACTTGGGTAGTTATTTCAAAATAATTACATAGCTTCTTTGTATTGCGCGTGTCCTCGGCAGCTATTATGTCTGCTTCCCTCATGATCCTAACTGCCCTAAAGCTCATATCCTCAAGATTGCCTATAGGTGTTGGGACAAGATACAAGATTCCTTTTGACTCCTCATTATCAAAGCTTTTTTGCTGCCACATAATCCTCACCCTTTTCATTGGCCAAAAATTCTTCTTTTTTCTGACGGGAAAGCTGTTTAAAACGGTACTCTGCCTGCATAGCTTCGGTCTTTGTGGGAAATGACTTGGCGAATAGAAGCGTTACGGGTACCCTTGCTCTTGTGTATTTAGCCCCTTTCCCTTGATTATGAAGCTGCACTCTCCTGGCCAGGTTATTTGTATATCCCCCATAAAAGCTTCCATCCCGGCATGATAATACATAAAAATAGTGATTAGTTTCTTCCATATAAAATCTCTCTTAACTCAGGGGTATATTCATTTTCCTCATTATAGACAATAATAGCAGGCAAAACCTTGAGGCCAGGCTGTCCGCCCTTCGTAGCTTCTATTAATAATGTGTTAGCTTCCTTTCCTACCTTAGGATGTACAAATTGAACTCTTTTAGGTTCTAGCCGGTATTTTCTCATCAATTCAATTATTTCGATCAGCCTTTCTGGTCTATGCACAAACGCAACTTTCCCGCTAGCCCTGGCCATTGCGGCAGAAACTCTAATGGTGTCTTCCAGAGTACAAAGAATTTCATGCCTGGCTATCGCAAAATGCTCATTTTCATTAATCTCCCCTTCTGGGGGTGTTTTAAAATATGGGGGATTGCATGTTACTACATCAAACTTGCCATAGCCAAGTTTTTTTGGCATATCATTTATATCTCCAAGAACCATTTTCACCCTATTGTCCAGATCATTATAATGAATGCTACGTTCTGCCATGCTATAAAGCCTTTCCTGAATCTCGACTCCTGTAATCCTTCCCTTTGAACGGGTACTTAAAAACAATGGGATAACTCCATTACCACTACATAGGTCCAAAAGCTCCCCTTTTTGGATAGGAACATAAACAAATCTTGATAATAGGACAGCATCAAGAGAAAAAGCGAAAACTGAAGGACTCTGAATAATCCTCAAGTTTTCTGCAAGTAAATAGTCAAGGCGTTCATCTTCTTTTAACTCTACCATCTTTAATCCTCCGGCACTATTTGCTCAAGCACTAATTGAATTATTATTTGAATCAATAGTATTATTTTACACACTTTTCGAAACTCTGCTGCTATGACAAACAAATTAAAGCAAATTTTAAAAGCATTATCCTTTCGCTCATTCAAAAAAGCCTTCCTTATAATAAGGAAGGCACTATTTTTTATTCAAGAATGAAAGGCAAAATAAACAGTCGCCTTCTTTACGCAGGCTTCCAAAATGCAAATTGCAGATGTGGAACCCTTCCTGGTAAAGACGCGCAAGATTGTCATACCCTTCTCCAATATCAACAGGCTTGGTCCCGGTTCGGCCCTTCTTTCCCTTTTTACCTGCCAGGCCTGTCTGTTCTTCGAATTTTTCCAGCCGGCGCCTTAGAAGGTCATTCTCCAGCTTGAGAGAGTGATTTTCCTCCAGTATTTCAGCAAGATGTTCCTTCAACTCTCCCAATTGCTGATAGAGGTTTCCTATCTGAGTTTCCATAGAGCCGACCGACTCGAATATTTCCTTTTTATCCACGTGTTCCACCTCATTAGTCTGTGGATGGTATAGATAAAGCACCCTCTTTTAGGATTTCATCCAAAGTGAATTCCAGAACCTTCTCTTGATCTTTAATTTCCACCTGGAGTACACGTTCAAGAATATTTAAGCCAACGACCTTTCCTCTGCCAAGCGGGGTTGAAATAATTTCACCCAGGTCAGGAAGAAGATCCTTTGCTGTTTCATATTCATCATTTTCGTATTTCAGACAGCACATAAGCCGTCCGCATAGACCGGAAATCTTGGTGGGATTTAACGACAGGTTCTGATCTTTTGCCATTTTTATTGAGACTGGATCAAAGTCTCCAAGGAAAGTTGAACAGCAGAGCATCCTTCCACATGGGCCAATTCCTCCGAGCATCTTGGCTTCATCCCTAACACCAATCTGACGAAGTTCAATCCTTGTCCTAAAGATAGAAGCAAGGTCCTTAACTAATTCCCTAAAATCAACCCGGCCATCTGCAGTGAAATAAAAAATTACTTTATTCCTGTCAAACGTGTATTCTACATCAACTAGCTTCATATCCAATTGATGGCCACTGACCTTCTCGCAGCACACATCATATGCTTCTTTTGCTGCAAGCTTGTTTTCCTCTACAATGAGTTTATCCTTTTGATCCGCAATCCGTACGACCTTCTTTAATGGCAGAACTACGTCATGCTCGTCCACTTGTTTCCTGGCAATGACGACTCTGCCAAACTCAACGCCCCGTACAGTTTCAACTATGACATATTCATCCTTGTTGATTGGCAGATCTCCGGGATCAAAATAGTATATCTTACCCGCTTTTTTAAAGCGTACCCCAACTACGTCATACAAATGCCGATCCCTCCTGCAATTTTAGCACGAGCTGCTCCATCAATAGCTGCGGGTTCATATTGGCTTGAAGTTTCCGTTTCGCCTCGAGCACCGCAGCCATTTGGTCTGGCAAGCTGCTCATCCGGGTATGCAGGGCTAATTGCTGTAGGCGTGCAGCTTCCCTCCTGAAAACAATTTGCTCCTGCTTTCCCAACTGTATATATAATAGGTCCCTAAAGACAAGAAGTAGCAAATCCAGGCCGCGGTCTATCTGTTCTTTTTCTTTGAAGTGTACAAACCACTCACCCTGAAGCGCGACCATGGCTTCAAGGGGGGTTTTTTTCAACACTTCATATAATTTTACCACTACCAATTGGGCATGTGCAAACCAATCCTGTACATTTAGGTCCATGGCCTCATGAACATTATTTGTCATTTGTGCCAACAGATGGGCAGAGTTCGGATCAACCCCGTTTTCAATTAGCTTTTTTATAAAAAAGTCGGGTTTAAGTGGGTGGAAAGCAATTATTTGGCATCTCGATAATATGGTAGGCAGTATTCGCTGTGGATTTTCAGTCAGCAGTATGGCAACCGTATCAGCCCCAGGCTCTTCAAGGAACTTCAGTAAAGAATTAGCCGCGCTGACTGACATTTTTTCAGCATCAATAACCATATATACTTTTCTCGATGATTCCATTCCCTTTTTAGAGAATTCCTCCTGTAAGTCTTTAATTTGCTGTTTTTTTATTGAAAGACCATCCGGTTCAACCAGATGCAGGTCAGGATGGTTTCCGCTGGTAATCCGTTTGCAATTTAAGCAAGATTCACATGGTTTATAGCGTTCATGAAGATTCTCACAGAAAAGCGCCTTAGCCAGCAGGATTGCCGTATCTCGTTTTCCGGTGCCATGCATTCCCTCAAACAAGTATGCATGGGCAACTCGTTCCTTTTGAAAGCTATTTTTGATATATGTTATTACATCGGGCTGCATTTCAGCTACTTCATCCCAAGACATTGCCACATTTTTCACCCTCAGTAAGTTCCTAGGTATATATAATCTTTATAATTAAAATTAGAATTGGAGAAATTGTTCTATTGGAAGAACAAAAACTGTTGCTCCACCAACCTCGACCTCAACTGGATATGGGACATATGAATCTGCATTTCCTCCCATTGGAGATACCGGTGCAACAAGCTGATCTCTGGACTTGCAGTTATCTCTTATAATATCCAGAGCCTTCTGTACCCGAGTATCTTCTACCCCAATCATAAATGTCGTATTGCCGGACTTAAGGAAGCCTCCAGTTGTCGCAAGTTTTGTTGCTCTGAAGTTATGGTCAACAAGTGCATTGGAAAGCCGGTTGCTATCCTGATCCTGTACGACTGCTATTATTAATTTCATTTTTTCCAGCCCCCTAAAGTGTTCTTCCTTTCATTATATCAGGAATTTTGATTACGGACACTCTTTCACCTATGGAACTATACATTGAATGTACTTTCACTGTCCTATGGGAGAAAAGGGACTGGGGAATTTGCCCACTAGTTTACTTTTAGGTTTTCAGTCAACGATTACATTCGGATCCTACAAAGAGGGTTACTTTAATTAGTGAGTAAAAAAATCCTCCCTACTTTTGAGGGAGGAATGTTTCAATTATTGTCTTGACTGAACGAAATACATCTTCCAATTCTAAAGATGCATCAACTCTTTTTATGCGATCAGGGAACCGCTCCAGTAAAATAAGATACCCTTCTCTCACTTTGCTGTGAAAACTGAGTTCTTCCAGGTCTAGCCGGTTAATTTCTCTATCCTTATGCTTTGCTATCCTTTCCAAACCTTCCTGCGGTTCAATGTCAAAGTAAATGGTTAAGTCAGGCATCATTGTTTCAATCGCGAATTGATTTATCTTGTAGACTTCCTCTATTCCAAGACCTCGAGCATATCCCTGGTAAGCAAGAGAGCTGTCAATAAACCGGTCACAAATGACTATTCTGCCCTTCTCCAACGCTGGTCTTACCTTTTCCATGAGATGTTGCCTGCGGGCGGCTGCATAAAGCAGAGCCTCCGTCCTAGGATCCATCGCTATATTTTTCGGCTCAAGAATGACCTTTCGAATTTGTTCAGCAATATCAATTCCGCCAGGTTCACGAGTTATTAAGGCGTCATACCCACATTTCTTTAGATGTTCGGCAACCATCAATGCTACTGTCGACTTTCCAGCACCCTCTGGGCCTTCTATTGTTATAAATAATCCTTTAACCATTGCAACCTCCATCTGCTTCCTCTTCAACAAAGACAAGAATTTCCCCCTTGTCCAAGTGGATTCCGCCTTGAAAGCGAGCTCCATTTTGCTTCATTTCCATAAGTCTTTTTATTATGTCCCCCTGGAGCCTCTCACCTTTTATGATAATTGGTATTCCCGGAGGATAAGGAATGATAGTTTCGGCAGCAATCATCCCTTCTGCTTCTATAATCTTAGAAAAAATAAAGTGGCTCTCTTCCATTTGTTTATAGGTTAATGCCAATTTAGAGTGGCTCTGGCGCCCAATCATAATTGTCTCTTTGTGGTTTATAATGTGCTCATATGGGCTTAGAATAGCATTCATTCTTTGTACGGTGTCCTCAAAAGGGTAAAACATGCCATTTTTTAAAAGGGGCAGGACAAATAAAACATTTTTTGAGTCTGCAAGTTCTGTATATATCCCTGCTTTTTCGAGTTCCCTTTGAAGCTCAAAACCACTGAGCTGGCAGGCCGACTGGATAGTGACCTTTAACGGATCCCCTTCTCCAGGATAATCAAGCACAGTAATTTGCTTAATTTGGCTTAACTTTCGTCGAAAAGAGCTTACCTGATCCATCAAAAATCCTAAATCATTGTGATTGTATCCTGAAAGGTAACACCTTGCTATATCCAAAGAAGCCATTATCGGATAAGATGGACTGCTTGATTGCAGGAATTGAAGTTTTTCCTTTATTTTATCTATAGAAACCAAGCTACTGTTAACATGTAAGTACGAGCCCATCGTCATTGCAGGAAGAGTTTTATGGGCTGACTGTACGATAATGTCAGCTCCCTGTGAGGAAGCAGGTTCTGGGAATGAACCTCCCGCTGAAAAATGGGCTCCGTGTGCCTCATCAACCAGTACGGGAATTCCATTTTTATGTGCCTCATCAACTATTTCTCTTATAGAATCCGCCATACCATAATAATTTGGATAGGTCACAATAACTCCCTTTGCATCAGGATATTCCCTAATTGCCTGTATAACGGCCTCCCTGCCGATGCCCCCTGCTACATCCCAGCTGTTAATATAATTTGGCTCTATAAATACAGGCCTTGCCTTCGCAAGCTGTAAACCATTCATAATAGATTTATGGCAATTCCGTTGTACTATCATCCGGTCATTTTCCTTGCAAACAGCAAGAATCATTGCCAGGTTTCCGGCAGTCGAACCATTTACCAAAAAGAAACTTTTCTTGACCCCGTGCAGCTCCGCAAGCAGCTTCTCGGCTTCCAATATGACGCTCTCTGGTGAATGAAGATCATCCAACCCTGTTAGCTCCGTAGCATCAATTTTCATTATCGCTGAAAAATAATCCTCATTAGTATTACTCCGAGCATACCCATTCTTATGCCCTGGTACATGGTAAGAAACAGTATTTTTCATGCTATGTAAATGTAATGCGGTATATAAAGGTGTGTTAGTTTGATCCATGTCTGCTCCCGATTTACAAAAGTCTTTATCATTGTATCACTTCTTTTGAAACAAAAAAATAAAAGCCCTATTGGACTTTTTAAGAAAAGATGCCTGGCGCTGTAACTTTTCGGAGCTGTTTTAGGTAATATGGATATTTGGGATCATTTGTTTCAGTCTTTATCATATCCATTTCACACTCCATGCATATAAAAGAAGTGTATAAATGGATTCCTTTTGTTTTAATTTCCCCGCAAACCACACATGTTTCACTTATTGCCTGTGAATTCACTTCTCCCACCTCCATATAATAAGCATGCCCTTTCCTAAAGATTTGTATACAATTTTATGAATTGTCTCGTAGATAACTACCATTCTTAGTGTATGTATATCCGCTGAATTCGTGTATGTCTAACGGAAATTCTTTTGGTTGTCAGTGGAACAATAAGAAAACCAAGTCTATTCATGGGTTCGGTCGTACGGTGATGTAGAAGGGAAGGTAAAAGAAGAATTTCCTTCTCGGCGTACTGCAGCCATTCACCGCCAATGGCGATACACTGTTCTGTTATTCTCCACCTATGACCTTCCTGCTGCCTCACGAAGGTTATAGGTTTGCCTTAACAGTCAGAACTGTATCTGCATTGAAGACAATTGCAATATCATGATTTACCATAAAGAATGAAAATGTAATTTCATACTATATATAAGAATAAAATCCCCTTGTGAAGCCAGGCATACATATGTTCAATAAAAAGGTTATCCACAGATACAGTATCTATAGTTTCCTAAGCATACGAAAAGGGCAACCCGTGTTGGGTTGCCCTTTATTTGTTGCCCGGCAGCGTCCTACTCTCACAGGGGCTTACGCCCCAACTACCATCGGCGCTGAGAAGCTTAACTTCCGTGTTCGGGATGGGAACGGGTGTGGCCTTCTCGCCATAACTGCCAGACTATATGAGGGTTGTTCCCTCAAAACTGGGTAATCGTAAAGGAAGAATTAGAAGAACACGAAGCAATCAAATATGGTTAAGTCCTCGATCTATTAGTATCAGTCAGCTCCACACGTCGCCGCGCTTCCACCTCTGACCTATCAACCTGATCATCTTTCAGGGATCTTACTTCTTGCGAATGGGAAATCTCATCTTGAGGGGGGCTTCATGCTTAGATGCTTTCAGCACTTATCCCGTCCGCACATAGCTACCCAGCGATGCCTTTGGCAAGACAACTGGTACACCAGCGGTGCGTCCATCCCGGTCCTCTCGTACTAAGGACAGCTCCTCTCAAATTTCCTGCGCCCACGACGGATAGGGACCGAACTGTCTCACGACGTTCTGAACCCAGCTCGCGTACCGCTTTAATGGGCGAACAGCCCAACCCTTGGGACCGACTACAGCCCCAGGATGCGATGAGCCGACATCGAGGTGCCAAACCTCCCCGTCGATGTGGACTCTTGGGGGAGATAAGCCTGTTATCCCCGGGGTAGCTTTTATCCGTTGAGCGATGGCCCTTCCATGCGGAACCACCGGATCACTAAGCCCGACTTTCGTCCCTGCTCGACTTGTAGGTCTCGCAGTCAAGCTCCCTTGTGCCTTTACACTCTGCGAATGATTTCCAACCATTCTGAGGGAACCTTTGGGCGCCTCCGTTACATTTTAGGAGGCGACCGCCCCAGTCAAACTGCCTGCCTGACACTGTCTCCCACCCCGATAAGGGGTGCGGGTTAGAATTTCAATACAGCCAGGGTAGTATCCCACCGACGCCTCCACCGAAGCTGGCGCTCCGGCTTCTCAGGCTCCTACCTATCCTGTACAAGCTGTACCAAAATTCAATATCAGGCTGCAGTAAAGCTCCACGGGGTCTTTCCGTCCTGTCGCGGGTAACCTGCATCTTCAC
>NZ_CP012602.1:135000-162500 GCF_001278805.1 Bacillus sp. FJAT-18017
GTTGGGGTTAGTGGCAAGTATCACTTCCTGAACCGTTTCATCCTGAAGCCTTTTAAGCAGGTCAGGTATATTGATATCTTCAGGGCCGATGCCATCCATAGGTGAAATTGCCCCGTGCAGCACATGGTAAAGACCATTAAATTCTTTCATCTTTTCCATTGCGATAACATCTCTGGGATCTTGCACCACACAGATCATGCTTTTATTTCGGCGCTCATCCTGGCAGATATAGCAAGGGTCCTGGTCAGTTATATGCCCACATACAGAACAATAGCTTAAGTTTCGTTTAGCATTTACCAGTGCTTTTGCAAAATCAAGAACAATTTCCTCTTTCATGCCAAGAACGAAAAACGCCAGACGAGCTGCCGTTTTCGGGCCGATCCCTGGCAACTTCATAAAACTATCAATCAGTTTTGATATAGGTTCAGGATAATGCATGTAAATTCCTCCTAGAACAAGCCGGGAAGGTTCATTCCTTTAGTAAATTGCCCCATTGTAGATTCAGATAGCTCTTCAGCCTTAGTTAAGGCATCGTTTACCGCAGCAAGGACCGTATCCTGCAACATTTCAACATCTTCTGGATCAACAGCTTCCGGATTAATTATTATGTCTACCACTTTCTTATGGCCAGTCACCACGACCGTAACCATACCCCCGCCAGCGGTTCCTTGAACTGTTTTTTCTCCGAGATCCTTCTGTGCTTCTTCCATTTGCTTCTGCATTTTTTGCATTTGCTTCATCATTCCTTGCATATTGCCCATGCCGCCCATACCTGGCATTCCTTTTCCACGTTTCATAATCATCTACCTCCAGTTTTAATCAATTATCTCAACGAGATCTCCACCAAACAATTTTTTGGCTTCATCAATCAAAGGATCTTCCTCTTTTCTTACCTCTTCTTCTCGGCCTGAATGCTGTCCAGCGAGGAAGCTTTCACGAATTTTCACCCATTGCTCTTCCGGTACACCCGCGAATGTAAAAGTTTTGCCAGTTGTTTCCCTCAGGCCATCGGTTACCGCCTCTGTGAACTTAGAATTTTCCATTGCCATTTGGCAATGAATTTCATGCTTGAATTTAATGACAAATGCAGTTTGGGAAGCAGCTACAGGTTCAGCTTCATTTAATAAAGCCGAATGAGATTTCATTAGCCGTTGGAGCATCTCCGCCCATTGGCTTTTAATCAAGTTAAGGTCAGCCTTTGTAGCATCTTTAAGTATTTCATTAATTTTCCCTGCTGGGGCTTGAAAACCCCTCCTTGACGTTCGCTGAGCCTGTTTTTGCACAGGGGTATTACTCTCATTAGTGGATGTAGCTATTCCATTTTTCCGAAGTTCCCTGACTTCCTCTTCAAGTTTATTGATTTTATTCAAAAGTGCTGATATGTCTTGACCTGCCGACTGGTTACTGCTAGTTGATCCTTGCGAGGAATCCAACTGACATAGTTTGACCGTTGCAACTTCAAGGAATATTCTCGGGTTGCTTGTCCACCGCATATCTTGCTGGGTCTTATTTAACAATCCTATCAAATCATAAATTTGCGATGCGGAGAATTTCTCGGAAAGCTCCTTAAAGCCATCATCCATCATGACCCGCTCAAGTGATTCCTCGAGAGTTGGTGCAGTTTTAAACAGAAGCATGTCCCTGAAAAATAATATAAAGTCTTCTATGAAACGGGAAGGGTCTTTCCCCATATACAACAGTTCATTTAGAGAATCAAGGCCTTTAACAACATCCTTTTCCACTATTGCTTCTGCCATCTGATATAAAAAGTTCTGGGAAACAGATCCTGTAACAGTCAAAGCATCTTCAATTGTAACGCGCTCGTGGCTGTAGGAGATAGCCTGATCTAAAAGGCTTAATGCATCCCGCATCCCGCCTTCAGCAGCCCTCGCGATGATTGGAAGGGCGGCTGGATCATAGGATGTTCCAGTTTCATCCGCAATCAATTGCATGCGGCCCACGATCGCCTTTGCAGTAATCCTTTTAAAATCAAACCGCTGGCACCGCGAAACAATCGTCAGCGGGATTTTATGCGGTTCAGTAGTTGCCAAAATAAACATAACATGGCGCGGCGGCTCCTCAAGTGTTTTAAGGAGAGCATTGAACGCCCCAGTTGAAAGCATATGCACCTCATCAATAATGTAAACCTTGTATCTTACAGAACTAGGCGCATATTTTACCTTATCACGTATATCTCGAATTTCGTCGACACCGTTATTTGAGGCGGCATCAATTTCAATAACATCTTGTATTGTACCGTTCGTTATTCCAAGGCATGCGCTGCATTCATTGCAAGGTTCCGTTACAGGTGCGCGTTCACAGTTGACCGCTTTTGCAAGTATTTTTGCCGCAGTGGTCTTCCCGGTCCCGCGCGGTCCCGAGAAAAGGTAAGCATGGGTTGTTTTTTCCTGAACCAGTGCATTCTGCAAGGTTTTGGTAATGTGTTCCTGGCCTACCACATCAATAAATTGCTGTGGACGCCAAACACGGTATAAAGCCTGATAAGACACTGGACTGCCCCCTTAATATGCTGCGGTCAAAATGAATCCTTTCTATTATACCGTATTCTTATGTAAAGTGTAACTAGATTAGCCGCAGTATAAACCAGACATTTTTAACAAGAAAAGCGCAAGCACCGCATTTTGTACTATGTTCTTTTGGATTAGCCTTCCTGGTATATTCTTCGCGCAATCCTTACTTTCTTATAATCCAGATATAAACAGGCTCGGAAAAAGAACTATCCAACCCTGCAATATCTATCATTACCTAAAACAAAAAACCCACCCCTAAAGGGATGGGCATTATTATCATGTTAAGCTGCCGTGCACCTTCCTTCGACTGCCATCCATAAGCGTTACTTAAGCAGTTAGCTCGGCCCAGGCAACCCTGCGGCACATAGGAGTGACCACTTAATGCTGCTTCCTTCCGGACCTGACATGGTTCATGGATTCCCATTGCGCAGGACCCGGACGTCAACACCACTTACTTAAGGCAGACCCTACAGAATAACAGCCTCAGGAAGGGATTCAACCCCGCTAGAGCGGATTGCGGGTACAGGGCACCGCTACCTCCCCGTCTAGCACGGCAAAGTGTGCGTCAAGATGACGCCTTTTTAGTATACATAATTTTAGTCGAAAATGCAATGACACATTAACTGTCAATTCCTGTCTGACTATCCAGGTCTTTTTGTATAGAAAGATTCTTTTCTGTTTTTTTCTTCTGGCGAATCATACGAAAAAAGCTAGAAAGTATCGAGCCACATTCCTCCTCGAGCACACCAGGCACAACAGTACACTGATGATTAAACCTGCTTTCATCAAGAAGGTTCATTAACGTTCCCGCACAGCCTCCCTTTGGATCAGCCGCGCCGTAAACAACTCGTTCAACCCTGGAAAGTACGATAGCACCTGCACACATTGCGCACGGCTCGAGAGTTACATATAACGTTGACTTCTCAAGTCTCCATGTGCCCAATTTCTCACAAGCCTTTTCTATTGCCAGTAATTCCGCATGAGCTGTTGACTTTTGGCAGGTTTCACGAAGATTGTGAGCCCTTGCAATAATCTCATCATCAACAACCAGAATTGCTCCAATCGGAACCTCCTCGAGTGCCTCAGCTTTCTCTGCTTCTTTTATAGCTTCTTTCATATAGAAAATATCCTGCAGGTTCTCCATCCAGACACATCCCATGTGAATATTGACTTTGCTTAGTATAACATGAATCTGCCTTTCCCTTCATACAATGGTCTTAGCGTTAATTTGTGCTAGGAGGGAAAAACATGCAGATTCATGTAGTGGAACAAGGACAGACATTGACCACCATTGCACGTACTTATGGAACAACAGTAAATGATATTGTTGAAGCAAATGATCTGCCGAATCCAAATAACCTTGTTATTGGCCAGGCCATGGTCATCCCTATAGTTGGCAGCTTTTATTTTGTCCGCTCAGGTGATACCCTTTCTTCAATTGCCCGCAGGTTTGGAACAACGTATCAGGAGCTTGCCCGTATTAATCGAATACCAGTAGACCGGCCGCTAAATATTGGTTTCCGGCTCTATATCCCGCCCCAGCCGAAGAGGGCTGGCGAATTTAATGCCTATGTTGAACCTAGAGGAACAGCAGTTGCACCTGCCCTTGAATCAGCAGCCAGACAAGCTGCACCTTTTTTGACATATCTGGCCCCTTTTAGTTTTCAAGCCCTACGGGATGGATCTTTAAAGGAACCTCTATTGAATAACTTTCCTGCTATTGCCCGGGCAAATAACAATGTTTTAATGATGGTCATTACCAATCAGGAAAACGATCAATTTAGTGATGAACTTGGAAGGATTCTTCTTAATGACATGGCTGTTCAGGATCGGTTTCTGAACAATATTGTTACAACCGCCAGAAGACTAGGTTTCCGGGATATACACTTTGATTTTGAATATCTCCGGCCTGCAGACAGAGAAGCTTATAATAACTTCCTTAGAAGAGCACGGGATCGCTTTAAGCAGGAAGGCTGGCTTATCTCAACAGCCCTCGCCCCAAAAACTAGTGCTGCCCAAAAAGGAAAGTGGTATGAAGCCCATGACTACAGGACTCATGGGGAAATCGTTGACTTTGTTGTCATTATGACCTATGAGTGGGGCTATAGCGGCGGACCAGCTCAGGCTGTATCCCCAATCGGTCCAGTTCGTGAAGTGCTCGAATATGCGCTTACTGAAATGCCTGGTTCCAAAATCATGATGGGGCAAAACTTATATGGTTATGACTGGACTCTTCCATTTGTCCAAGGTTCGATAGCCCGTGCAGTTAGCCCGCAGCAAGCAATTCAAATTGCCGCTCGCAACAATGTCAGTATCCAGTATGATACAAGAGCCCAAGCTCCATTCTTCAGATACACAGCGGAAGAAAGGAACCACGAAGTTTGGTTTGAGGACGCCCGATCAATCCAGGCTAAGTTCGACCTTATCAAAGAGCTGAACCTGCGAGGAATGAGCTATTGGAAGCTTGGTCTTGCTTTTCCGCAAAACTGGCTGTTGATAACCGAGAATTTCAATGTAACAAAAAGGGCTACATAAATACCCTGCCCGCCTAATTCTCTCTACTCATACCATTAAAATAAATGCGCCAGAAGGCCCTGAAATTAAAAGCTTGCGGGTTGTCTAAGCAGACAACCTGCTTTTTTTCAAAATAAAAAGAATTTCTTTTTTAAAACCCTTTATTTTCAAGGCTTTATAACTAAAACATCTACTCCCTTAAATATTCCATATCCTCTCTGGCATAGAATATGGTAAAATACACTTTGTCGACTCGACATATTTCTACTTAAAACTTGTTTTTTCTGCTTATACATACATCACACTAGACAAGCAGGCGTGGAGAAGGAGGACTTGAAATGGGGGAAGTACCCTTTATTACAGTTGAAGGGCCGATTGGAGTGGGGAAAACATCTCTTGCTAAAGCAATTGCCGACCATTATCAATTTGCTTTATTAAAGGAGATTGTTGACGAGAATCCTTTTTTGGGAAAATTCTACGAAAACATTGAAGAGTGGAGCTTTCAAACCGAAATGTTCTTCCTGTGCAACCGGTTTAAGCAACTAGGGGACATCAATACCCATTTCCTCGAAAAAAGTGAGCCTGTTGTTGCAGATTACCATATTATTAAAAACCTGATTTTTGCCCAAAGAACCTTGAGCAACGAAGAGTATAAAAAATACTTTAAAATTTATCAGATTCTAACTGAGGACATGCCAAAACCGAATGTAGTCATCTATCTGAATGCAAGTCTGGATACCCTGCTTTCACGGATTGAAATGCGGGGCCGCGAAGTTGAGAAAAACATCAGCCCCTTGTATCTTGAACAGCTGTCCCTTGATTATGAAGATGCTATGACTGCCTTTGAAGAGCAGCACCCTGAGATACCAGTACTTCGCTTTAATGGCGACGAAATGGATTTTGTTAAAAATGAACAGGATTTGGACAAGATTTTGGGTGATCTCTCATTATCATTGGAAAAAAGCAGCTGGACCAATACATTATAAGGATGGGGAAATAGTTTGAGTATCGTAATTGGCGGTATGATTGGCCTTGGTAAGACAAGTGTGGCAGATTTACTGAATGACTACTTTCAAAGCAAAGGAATCGACAGCAAGGTTTTCTATGAAACCGTTGATGATAATCCGATTCTGCCGCTTTATTATGAACTAACACCAGAAGAGCTTGATGCAAAAAGAATTCCATTTCTCTTACAGTTGTTCTTTCTGAATAAACGCTTTAAAACAGTAAAAGAATGTGTAAACTGGCATGAGCCGATTTATACGATTCAGGACAGGTCCATATACGAGGATTGGTATTTTGCTTATGTAAATAAAAAACTCGGACGGATCTCTGAACTTGAATTTAAGATTTATGAGGATCTTGTAGATAATATGATGGAAGAGTTAAAGGAGCTGCCTAAAAAAGCACCTGAGCTCATGGTATATTTAAGAGGGTCCTTTGATACGGTTATTGACCGAATCATGTCCCGGGGCAGAAGCTTTGAAATTAATCCGGAACTAAAGGAATATTATTTCGAAGTATGGAAGGATTACGATGAGTGGGTTATTAACCACTACGATGCAAGTGAAGTCCTTATCATTGATATGGATGTAACAGACGTCGTCAATAACCCGGAAGATGCAGTACGTGTCTGCAAGTTGGTTGACAATAAATTGAATGAAATCCTTTTTACTAAAACGCATACCGGCTGAATGCCAGTATGCGTTTCCTATTTAACGACTTAGAGGGCCCCGTAGAGCCCTAATCTTCCTAAAGCAAAAAAATCCGCCGCATGGCTTCCCATACGGCGGATTTAATCTCCAGTTTTATGCGCGTTACATTTCTTTATGAAAAGAATGGCGGAGGAAGAGGGATTCGAACCCCCGCGCGGTTTAACCCGCCTGTCGGTTTTCAAGACCGATCCCTTCAGCCGGACTTGGGTATTCCTCCGTATTGACAATGGATATCTTACTATAAGAAGAAACCCACTGTCAACAAAAAAACTGTTGTTTATATTTTTGGAAAATTCGCCTTTACATTATAAGGAAGAGGCGGTTTTCTCCCCTTCACTCAACCACTATAATTTGCGACTTCTAAATGGCTAGCCTTGACTAACAGATTACCTTATTTCGCTTCGCCCGCCCATATATGGCCTTAAAACTTCAGGGATAACAACTGAACCATCTTCCTGTTGGTAATTTTCAAGGATTGCCGCGACGGTACGGCCAACCGCAAGACCTGAACCGTTGAGTGTATGGACATGTTCAGGCTTTGCACCTGGCTCGCGGCGGAAACGAATATTAGCCCTGCGCGCCTGGAATGCTTCAAAGTTACTGCAAGAAGAAATTTCACGATATGTCCCATAGCTTGGAATCCAGACTTCGATGTCGTACTTTTTCGCAGCAGTGAATCCAAGGTCACCGGTACACATGCTAAGAACACGATATGGAAGTCCTAATAATTGAAGAACCTTTTCAGCATCAGCGGTCAGTTTCTCAAGCTCATCATAAGAGTCTTCGGGCTTAACAAATTTAACTAACTCTACTTTATTGAATTGGTGCTGCCTAATCAGCCCCCGTGTATCCCTACCAGCAGATCCTGCCTCGGAACGGAAACAAGCACTGAATGCTGCATAGCGGACAGGCAGCTGTTCTCCACTTAGGATTTCATCCCTATGCAGATTCGTTACTGGGACCTCCGCAGTTGGGATAAGGAAGTAGTCTTCACTCTCAATCCTGAAAGCATCCTCCTCAAACTTCGGAAGCTGTCCTGTCCCAGTCATGCTTGCTCTATTTACCATATAAGGAGGCAGCACTTCCAAATAGCCATGCTCATCCACATGAAGGTCAAGCATGAAATTCATTAAGGCTCGCTCTAAACGGGCTCCAAGTCCTTTATAAAAGACAAACCTGCTTCCAGCCACTTTGGTTGCACGCTCAAAATCAAGGATTTGGAGGCCATCAGCTATATCCCAATGGGGTTTTGCTTCAAAATTGAAATCACGGACATCCCCCCACTTCCTGATTTCAACATTCTCATCCTCGGTATCGCCAACCGGCACACTCTCATGAGGAAGATTGGGAATGCTCAACATTAACTGGTCAAGTTCCTCCTCAACCCCGCGAAGTTCATGATCAAGCTCCTTAATTCTGTCACCGACTTCACGCATCTCGGCAATCAGCTGGTCTGCATCCTTTTTTTCTCGCTTTAATACAGCAACCTGCTGGGATACCTCGTTCCGCTTGCTCTTAAGCTGTTCAGCTTCGACTATCAGGTCCCTTCTCTTCCTGTCCAAGTCTTCAAACTTCCCCAGGTCGGTAAGATCCTCCCCCCGGTGTTCAAGCTTTTTCTTTACTCCTTCAAAATCTGCCCGTAATACTTTGATATCAAGCATTCTTAACATCCTCCTTTTAACGATATTTTCATGAGGCCAGGCGCTTTTGAACGCAAAAAACTCCCGTCCCCAAACAGGGACGGGAGTTAACCCGCGTTGCCACCCTGGTTGGCAGCACAAGCTGCCCACCTCAATTACATAACGGTTTGACCCGAAAGCACTTACTTGCCTTTTCAGCTTTCCATGCTTTGCTCAAGGATGGATTCGCAGGCTCCGCACACCGGTTTCCACCAGCCACCGGCTCTCTTTGGAGCAGAACTCCCGCTACTTTTTCCTCTCATCGCTTTTTCATATGTTTAAATTTGTACTTTATAATCTACTACAATTTTCGCCTGTTTGCAAATGAATTATACACTTTTCATTTATCGGTTACTATATCGATAAGATAGGCGTAATCCTTTTACCCTCCATTATTTGAAGATAGGATGACATCCATGGACTGCCGTTCTGGCAGTACGATTAGAAATAATCACTTTTAATAACTATCGTTTTAAAAAAGGCCCCTGTCAATTCAGGAGCCTTGTAAGATCATGCATATTAAAATAGCCCTTTGATACCTGATACGATGCTTCCCCATAGGTCTCCAAAGAAGCCGCCAATTCCGCGCATCATTAGAACAAACCAATTGGCTTTCTCAACGTTCTCTGCTGCAACGACTGGAGTCCGAATGCTGTTCTGACCGTTTTCGGTCAAGTATGATTCTTTTGCATCATCTTTAGCCTTAACAGTCATGTAGCCAACAACGTCTCCCTTTTTAATTGGAGCAGTCAATTCCCCATCCTTGTTTAACTTCTTTTTATCCAGTACAAGAACTGGCTTGTAATTATCTTGTTCACCATTTTTGATCATAGCAGAAACAGGTTCTTTAGTCTGAATCTTTACGCTATCCTCTTTCCCCTTTGTAATTTCGAGGGACTTTTGTCCCTTTAAGGAGAAATTTGCAGGAAGGATTTCTGTTTTTGTGTAATTGGCAAATCCGTAATCAAACATTTTCCTTGTTTCATCGAAACGAGCCTTATAATCACCTTTGCCATTGGCTCCCTTTGCGTCCATGACCACGGTAATGAAACGTTTACCGTCTCTCATAGCTGTTCCTGTAAAGCTGTATCCTGCAAAGTCGGTTGTTCCAGTTTTCAGACCGTCTACGCCAGGATATTTATACACTAGTTCTGGAAGCATCCAGTTCCAGTTTTCCATTTTGATTGCATCTTCAGTGCCTTCCCTGAATGTCTTTCTCGGGATACTTGTTGTCTCCAGCACTTCTGGATAGTCCTTCAATAAACGGTAGGCAAGCTGTGCAGTTGAACGGGCTGACATAACATTCTCATCTTCTGCGCCTGTCCCAGCCGGATGATTACCCTTGTAATCACGATTGTTGAGTCCGGTTGAATTAACAAACTTATAATCTTTAAGACCAAGTTCCTTAGCCTTATCATTCATCATTTTAACGAAATTGGATTCTGAGCCAGCAATGGCTTCTGCAATCATTATTGTGGCGCCATTTGCAGAGTAAATCGTCATTGCCTCATAAAGTTCCTTAATGTTATATGTCCCGTCTGCCCTTAGTGGTACATTGGAAAGACTCCTATCATGGGAAATGGCATGAACAACGTTGCTGACCGATTGCTTCTGATCCCATTTCACCTTTCCTTCCTTAATTGCTTCAAGAAGCAGATATTCTGTCATCATTTTCGTCATACTCGCAATGCCGAGAACACTATTGGCATTTTGTTCATATAAGACTTTTCCCGAATCTGCATCTACAAGAATTGCAGCCGCTGCCTTAATATCAAGTGAGCCCTCTTCTGCAGCTTGTGCCGGTACCGGTACTGTGACAATTCCTGCAAGCATGGCAACCGCAAGCACAATCGCTATGTACTTCTGATAAACCTTTTTCTTCACTGTTACGCCCTCCAACATCTTTTTACATTTTTTTATCTTACCATACTTACAAAGGGATTGATAGACGGAGGTAAGCCCTATCTTCCTGCCAAGATTTACAAAAACCTTAGTCATTCCTTAGCTAAAAACAGAAAAAGGCAGGGAATTTTCTTCCCTGCCTCCGCCTTTATTTTGAATAGTTTGGAGACTCTTTGGTAATTTGCACATCGTGGGGATGGCTCTCGCGAAGCCCGGCCCCAGTCATGCGAATAAACTGGGAGTTTTCACGAAGATCCCTCAAGCTTGCTGCGCCACAATATCCCATTCCTGCGCGTAAACCGCCCGCAAGCTGAAAGATTGTGTCAGTAACCGGTCCTTTGTAAGGAAGTCTGCCTTCAATGCCTTCCGGTACGAATTTTTTAGCATCCTCTTGGAAGTAACGGTCCTTTGACCCTTTTTCCATAGCTCCCTCAGAACCCATTCCCCGGTAAACTTTATAGCGTCGGCCCTCAAATATCTCTGTTTCTCCTGGGCTTTCAGAGACACCTGCTAGCAGGCTTCCAAGCATGACTGCATGTCCACCAGCGGCGAGCGCCTTAACCACGTCTCCAGAATATTTAATGCCGCCATCAGCAATTATAGCCTTACCATGTTTACGGGCTTCTGTTGCGCAGTCATAAATAGCTGTAATTTGCGGTACACCAACCCCGGCTACAATTCTCGTTGTACAAATTGATCCGGGTCCTATTCCAACCTTCACAACATCAGCACCTGCTTCTATTAGCTCACGGGTTGCTTCAGCAGTAGCTACATTTCCAGCAATAATTGCCAGGTTAGGGTACGCGTTACGGATCTCGCGTACTGTATCAAGGACTCCTTTTGAATGGCCATGGGCTGTGTCAATCACTATCACATCAACCCAGGACTTTACAAGTGCTTCAACCCGCTTCATTGTATCGCCCGTTACACCGACCGCAGCGCCAGCCAAAAGCCTGCCACTCTTATCCTTGGATGAATTCGGAAATTCAATTACCTTTTCAATATCTTTGATTGTAATTAAGCCTTTGAGAATTCCGTTATCATCAACAAGCGGCAGCTTTTCAATTTTATGTTGCTGCAGAATCTTTTCTGCTTCCTTTAACGTTGTTCCAACTGGGGCAGTAATCAAGTTTTCTTTCGTCATGACATCAGAAATTTTAAAAGAATAATCCTCATCCTGAATAAAACGAAGGTCACGGTTTGTTAAAATGCCTACAAGCTTCAGTTCTTCTTCATTGTTTACAATTGGAACGCCTGAAATCCGGTATTTACCCATTAAATGCTCTGCATCATAGACTTGATGCTCTGGAGTAAGGAAGAACGGATCGGAGATAACGCCTGATTCAGAACGCTTTACTTTATCAACCTGTTCAGCCTGCTGCTCAATGGTCATATTCTTATGGATAATACCTAGACCGCCCTGTCTTGCCATAGCAATCGCCATTTCCGCTTCTGTAACAGTATCCATCCCGGCAGATATTATTGGCAAATTTAGTTTAATATTCGCACATAATTCTGTTTGGAGGCTGACTTCCTTAGGCAGCACTTCAGACTTCGCAGGTATTAGCAATACATCATCAAATGTTAACCCTTCTTTAACAAACTTGTTTTCCCACATATTTGTCCCTCCAAACTGAAAATATTATTAGTACTTTAACAATTGGGCAATATACTGTCAAGGTTATAATCAGTAGTCTGACTATTCAATCAGATTGTCGTTTTAACCTAATACTCCTAATATAAAGGAGGTTTGCCATGTGTGGCGCAGCTATAGAGGTTGGGATAGCTTTTCATTTTTTCTTTCCGCGGACTATGCCCAATCCTACTTGCAAGAACGCTATGAAAAGCTAGGGTGTAACTCCCCTGACCATAGAAGTTTCGAAAATAGCTACTCATTTATCTATTATCTTGAGCATGGGAGCATTTACTATTCACAGGCCTCCCAGGCACCTATTGTATTGCAGCCTATACTGCTTTTTTATGGGCTCGTTCACTTGGTAAAAGCATGTATTCTAACTGTAGATCCAGCTTATCCTGAAACAACCGCTGTCCTTGCCCACGGTGTTTCAACCCGCAAACGAAAAAAACAACAATATCAGTTTTTTGAGGACGAAGTGAAATTTCAAAAAAACGGCCTTTTCCCGCACTTATCCGACAAATTGTTCCACATGAAACAGATTGAGGGAGACAAAATGTCAATGGAAGAATTGCTTCGTCTCATTCCAGAAATGGACAGCCTTTTTTGGCCACTCGAAGGACAGGCTAACTTCTTTTCCTTTCATGAACAGGATGGCTATTATTTTGTCCCTGAAAAGACATTGGATATATACCATATGGCAGAGGGCAGATTTAACGAATTTTTCACTGCACAAGCCGGGATTCAGTTAGGAGCGATGAAGGAAGGTTTTGCAAGGCTTGAGTCACCTCCTTCTCCCTATTCACTTAACCAGCCTACCTTATTGAAATATCATTTTCTTGATAAAAGATTTGTCATGCCTTATAAGAAGGGCCAACATTCCCTAATTCCAGAACTGATGGCCCATTACCTGCTTTTATACAATTTAAGTATGATTGCCCGTTATGAGACAGAGTGGTGGGGAGAGGCTGTCAAAATGATGCCAAATCGGGACTTTCCGTTCATAAAATCCTTTTTGGAAATCACCCGCAAAAAAAGCCCCTTCCTGATTTATTGTTATTTAACAAAAGGCCTAAAGGGCAGGGGTGACATTTAGTGCTCTTGCCCCGATGTCTCTTCGATAAAATATTCCAGGGGAATTGATTTTCTGTATATCCTTATAGACCTTTTGTTGGGCTTCTGCCAGGGTTGGTGCTTTGGTGCAGGCAAGATAAACACGGCCACCATCTACATAAAACCGGCCTAACTCATCCTTTTTTGTCCCTGCATGAAAAATAGTTATTTCAGGGGAAACTGCATCGAGTCCTTCGATAATTGCTCCCTTTTCCGCCTTCTCGGGATAGCCTTTTGCAGCAGCGACTACACCAATTGAAAAGGATTGATCCCAGGTTAATTCAGGAGCTTTGCCATCGAGGACCTGAAGGATTGCCTCAGCAAAATCTGTCTTTAAGCGCGGCAGGACGACCTGTGTTTCAGGATCGCCAAACCTAGCATTGAATTCAATTACTTTAGGTCCCTGTTTTGTTAAAATAAGCCCGGCATACAAAATCCCACAGAAGCTTCTTCTTTCCTTTACAAGTGCCCTTGCTGCAGGAATCAGGATTGTTTCGATTGAAGTTTCGATTGCACTTTGAGGAATGTGCGGAACAGGAGAATAAGCTCCCATTCCGCCTGTATTTGGACCCTGATCGCCATCGTATGCTCTTTTATGATCCTGGGCAATTTCGAGCGGAACGACTACCTCACCGTTAACAAAAGCCATTAATGAAATTTCTTCGCCTTCAAGGAATTCTTCAATAACAACAGAAGAGGATGCTTCCCCAAACTTCTGTCCAATAAGCATTTCTTCAATAGCCATTATTGCCTCTTCTTGCGTAAGGGCAACCGTAACGCCTTTGCCGGCAGCAAGGCCATCGGCTTTTATGACAATCGGTGCCCCCTTTTCTTCAATGTAGGCTTTAGCTTCTTTAAAGGAATGAAAGACTTGATAGTCTGCAGTCGGGATATGATAATTTTTCATTAATGACTTTGCATAGGCTTTGCTCCCTTCAATCAGAGCCGCCCTGCTTCCTGGCCCAAAAACAGGCAATCCAGCCTCCCGAAATCTGTCTGCAAGACCTGAAAATAGAGGAATCTCTGGACCTATAACCGTAAGACCAATGCCTTTTTCCCTGGCAAAGGACGTCAATTTTTCAGTATCAGTTTCCTCAATGGGGACCAGGATAGCTACATCGGTCATTCCGGCATTCCCTGGTGCCACAAATACATTTTCCACTAAAGAACTTTCACTAAGTTTTTGGCAGATGGCATGCTCTCGGCCACCCCTTCCGATTACTAAAACATCCATGTGACTCTAGCCTCCTTAGTGTTTGAAGTGGCGCACCCCTGTGAAGACCATTGCAATTCCATATTGGTCCGCCTTTTTAATAGAATCTTCATCCCGGATTGATCCTCCTGGCTGGATGATTGCTGTTATCCCTGCCTGGGCAGCTGCTTCCACAGTATCATCCATAGGGAAGAATGCATCAGACGCCATTGCAGCCCCGTCCGCTTTAACTCCAGCTTGTTCGAGTGCTATCCTTGCAGATCCAACCCGATTCATTTGCCCGGCGCCAATACCGAGGGTTTGTGCATCATTTGTAACCACAATTGCATTCGACTTTACGTGTTTGACAACTTTCCAGCCCAGCTTCAAAGCCTTCCATTCTTCCTCCGTCGGCTGGCGCTCCGTCGGAACTGTAATAGCGGCGTCTTCTAAAGTGAATGCATCCTGATCCTGAACGAGCAGGCCGCCTTCGATCGAGACAAGACTCCTTTCGGCCTTTTTCCCAACACCATCCTGTATTTTGAGTAGACGTAGATTTTTCTTTTTCTGCAATATCTCAAGTGCTTCCTCCGAGAAGGAAGGCGCAATAATGATTTCGAGGAAGATTTCATGAAGCCTTTCTGCTGTTTCCTTTTCCACTTCTCTATTGAAAGCCACAATACCACCAAAAATAGAGACAGGATCCGCTTCATATGCTTTTTCATAAGCGGCTAGGACTGTTTCACCAGTACCAACACCACAAGGATTCATATGCTTAACAGCAACAGCAGCAGGCTCGGGAAACTCCTTTACAATCTGAAGTGCAGCATTTGCATCGTTAATATTGTTATAGGATAGTTCCTTCCCATGCAACTGCTCCGCGCTTGCAATTGAAAAGCCTGAACCAAGCGGGCTCTTATAAAAAGCTGCCTTTTGGTGAGGATTCTCACCATAGCGAAGCGGGTTTTTCAATTCATATGTAACTGTCAGACTTTCAGGCTGTTCCTCTCCAGCCAACTCTGTCAAGTAGGAGGCAATTAGAGCATCGTATGCAGCTGTATGGCGAAATACCTTTGCTGCAAGCCTGCGCCTAGTTTCCTTTGTGGTCTTTCCATAGTCCTTAAGCTCGCCGAGTACAACTTTGTAATCTTCCGGGTCCGTTACAACGGTCACATACTGATGATTTTTCGCGGCTGCCCTAAGCATTGATGGGCCTCCGATATCAATATTTTCAATTGCATCCTCAACAGTGGCATCAGACTTTGAAATGGTCTCCTTAAACGGATATAAATTTACACATACGATTTTGATTGGTTCGATCCCATGTTCTTGAAGTTGTTCGCAGTGACTTGGCTCATCCATCTTTGCCAAAAGTCCGCCATGGATTTTCGGATTGAGCGTTTTTACACGGCCTTCAAGAATTTCCGGAAATTCAGTTACATCGCTGACGCCAATGACAGGGATGCCGGCCTCCTTAATAGCCTTTTTTGTTCCGCCTGTTGAGACAATTTCGTAGCCGAGCCCAGCCAGCCCCCTGGCGAAATCTGTTATTCCTCTTTTATTAGATACACTAATCAGTGCCCGTTTTTTTGCCATAATGCCGTCCTCCCTGGGTAGTAACTAATATTTGGAGTACCATTGGATAAAGCCTGTGCTCAACTTTTTGTATTTTGGCCTGCAGGCTTTCGGGTGTTTCACCTGCCACTATCGGGACCTCAATTTGTTCGATTATAGGTCCGGTATCCATTCCTTCATCAACGAAATGGACTGTGACACCCGTTTTGCTTGCCCCGTCGGCCAATGCCTGGCCTACCGCATCCTTTCCCTGGTATTGTGGAAGCAGGGAAGGATGAATATTGATAATCCGGCCTTCATACGAAGAAAGAAGAACAGGACCAATTAACCTCATATAGCCTGCGAGGGCGATCCATTCAATTTGTGAATCTGCCAGTTTTTTTGCAAGAATCGCCTCGTACTCTTTTTTACTAGAAAACTCTCTCGGTGAAAAAACAAACGTTTCGACTCCCGCTTGCCTTGCGCGTTCAATTACAAATGCTCCTGGCCGGTCACAAACGAGTAATGTGACTTTTGCATTTAAAAGGCTGCTATGGGAAGCTTCGAGAATAGCCTGAAAGTTGCTGCCATTCCCCGAGGCAAACACCGCAATATTAATCATGATAGTCGTATCCCTTCTTGACTCGTCACAGTTCCAATAACTGAAGCGCGCTCCCCATAAGCTTCAAAGTGGCGGATTAGCCCCTCAGCTTGCTCTTTTCCAATGGCAACAACCATGCCAATGCCCATGTTAAATACATGATACATTTCATCTCTTTTTATATCTCCCAATTGTTCAAGCAGCGTAAAGATTTTTGGAACTTCCCAGCTTCCTTCGGTAATACTTGCACCTAGACTAACAGGTAGCATTCTTGGAATATTTTCATAGAATCCCCCGCCGGTGATATGGGACATCCCTTTTATCGAAAAGCCTTTTAAGGCGGATAAAATTGGTTTTACATATATTTTTGTAGGCTTTAGTAATTCATCGCCAAGCTTGCAGCCAAGATCTTCAATGTAGTCATGTACATTCAAGCCTGCTTTTTCAAAAAATATCTTTCTTGCCAGCGAAAATCCATTGCTGTGCAGACCGCTTGACGCAATGCCCACTAGGACATCACCAGGGCGGATTTGATCCCCTGTAATAATCTCTGATTTCTCACAGGCACCAACTGCAAAGCCAGCTAAATCATACTCATCAGAATCATACATGCCAGGCATTTCAGCTGTCTCCCCGCCAATCAGGGCACAGCCTGCCATTTCACATCCATCAGCAACTCCCTTTACGATTGCTTCAATCCGATGAGGTTCTGCCTTACCGCAGCCGATATAGTCTAGAAAATAGAGGGGCTCTGCCCCCTGAACAACAATGTCGTTTACACACATGGCGACAGCATCAATGCCGATTGTTTTATGCTGATTCATCATGAAGGCAAGCATCAGCTTTGTCCCGACTCCATCAGTGCCGGAAACCAGCACTGGTTCCTTCATATTGAGAGATGAGAGATCAAACATTGCCCCGAACCCGCCAAGGCCTCCCATCACGCCTGGCCGTACCGTCTTCTTTACGTGGCGCTTCATTCTATCAACCGCCTCATAGCCTGCCTCAATATTGACACCTGCATCTTTATAAGCTTTTGACATAGCGGCCTCCATTTTTGACATGGGGCGGAGCTTCGCTTCTCTTCGCTCCACCGCCATTATTTTGTTAGTACAAAATATTATTAATTTGTCTTCACTGGTGTGAGATTTTTTTGGTAATAGTATTGAAGTGTATCCGGATAAAGTTCAGTTGGGTATTCTCCGGTAAAGCAGGCCAGGCATTGGCCACAATTCTTCCCTTCGTGCTTCCGGCCAATTGCTTCAAGCATTCCTTCGATGCTCAAGAATGTAAGTGAATCAGCCCCTATGATTTTCCTTATCTCCTCAGGTGAATTCGAGTGGGCAATCAATTCCTCTTTTGCCGATGTATCAATCCCATAAAAGCATGGGTGTGTTATAGGTGGAGAGCTTATCACTACATGTACCTCACGGGCCCCGGCCTCCTTCAGCATTGAAACAATCCTCTTGCTCGTTGTCCCCCTGACGATGGAATCATCAACCATAATGACACGTTTTCCCTCAACTACGCCTCTAACTGGTGCAAGCTTCATTTTAACGCCCTGCTCACGGAGGGATTGAGATGGTTGGATGAACGTACGCCCTACATAGCGATTTTTAATCAATCCCATCTCATAAGGGATGCCCGAGGCCTCGGCGTAGCCAATTGCTGCAGAGATACTGGAATCAGGCACCCCTGTTACGACATCACCCTCTATTTTTGCTTCAAGGGCCAGTCTTTTTCCTAGGCTTTTCCTTGCAGAATGGACATTGATCCCATTTATGTTACTATCGGGACGTGAAAAATAAATATATTCCATCGAGCAGATTGCCTCTTCCCGGCTTTCTGCAAAGAATTCAGTATGGAGTCCATCCTTGTTTATAACCAATAATTCTCCTGGCAGAATGTCACGGATAAAATCTGCACCTACAGCGTCAAAAGCACATGTTTCTGATGCAATCACATATGCGTCGCCCAATTTTGCCAGAGAAAGAGGCCTTAGCCCCTGTGGGTCAAGAGCGACCATCAATTCAGTTTCAGTAAGAATGCCATATGCAAATGCACCTTCAATTTGTTTAAGGGCATTTTTTGCACGATCTTTAAGAAGCCATTCGCTGTTTCTTCGAATTAAATGGGCAAGTACTTCTGTATCGGAACTAGTTTGGAAGATGCTTCCCTGTTGCTCAAGAATCGATTTAATTAGCTTTGCATTTACTAGATTGCCGTTGTGAGCGAGTGCCATGCTGCCTGTGTGTGAATGGAAGAGAAGGGGCTGGACATTTTCATATCCACCCCCGCCTGCTGTGGCATAACGGACATGGCCAATTGCTGCATGGCCTTTCAATCCTGCTATTGCCTGCTCAGTGAAAATCTCGGAAACTAATCCTTCCCCTTTAAGGCCAGTAAGCTTTTCGCCGTCTGACAGTATGATTCCGGTTCCTTCCTGGCCCCGATGCTGGAGGCTATGAAGTCCATAATACGTCAGCCTGGCAGCATCCTCATGTCCCCAAACTGCAAAGATACCGCATTCCTCGTTCAATCCCTTTAATTCAGCAAGCATGGGATAGCTCCTCTCCAGGCTGTTTCACATTTATTAATTGATTCACTAATGACTTTAACCCCATTCACTTCTATGTTCAAAATTGGTTCAGAGGTAACGGAACCAATAAGCATGGCACCGGTTAAGTCTTCAAATTCTCTTTGATGTTCTTTTTTAACTGTTAGTAAGAACCGTGATTGTGACTCGCTGAATAGTGCTGATACCGGGTTTCCGTTAAGCTGTACATCAGCTCCAAGGCCATCTGATCCAATTGCGCACTCAGCGAGGGCAACCGCAAGGCCCCCTTCAGATAAGTCATGTGCAGAAGCAACAATGCCAGAGCGGATTGCATCTAATACAGCCTTCTGATAGGCAGCTTCTACTTCCAAATCAAGTTCCGGGCATTTACCAAAAAGTTCGCCATACATAAGCTTCTGGAGTTCGGAACCTCCGAATTCATCTTTCGTTTCACCTAGTAAATAAATTAGGTCGCCTGCCTGCTTGAACTGCTGTGTTGTAATATGGCTAATATCTGTAACAAGCCCGATCATGCCAATAACTGGAGTTGGATAAATGGCATTACCGTTCGTTTCATTGTAGAGTGATACATTTCCTCCAATAACAGGTGCATTTAGAGTACGGCATGCCGCACTAATGCCGTCAGCTGCCTTTTCCATCTGCCAGAAAATTTCTGGTTTTTCCGGGCTGCCAAAGTTCAGGTTGTCTGTAATAGCCAGCGGCTCGGCACCTGAACAAACAACGTTACGAGCAGCTTCCGATACAGCTATTTTACCGCCTGTTTCAGGGTCCAGGTAAAGGTAGCGTGAATTACAGTCCGTCGTCATGGCGAGAGCCTTTTTAGTCCCTTTGATTCTGATAACTGCAGCATCGGAGCCTGGTGCCACAACTGTATTTGTACGTACCATATAGTCATATTGATTGTAGACCCATTCTTTTGAGGCTATGGTAGGCTGTTTTAACAACCTAAGAAGAGTTTCCCCGTAGTTATCAACTTCCGGTACGCTGCTGGCCATTGCCTGGAATTCACGAAAATAAGCTGGTTCAGTTGATGGCTTATGGTAAACCGGTGCTTCAAGTGCAAGTGCATCAACAGGTACATTAGCAGCTACTTCGCCCTGATGCATTAAGCGAAGCTTCTTGTCATCTGTAACAACCCCAATGGCAACAGCTTCTAGTTCATATTTTGAAAAAAGGTCAACTATTTCCTGTTCGCGCCCTTTTTTAACAACAATCAGCATCCGTTCTTGGGATTCCGACAGCATCATTTCATAAGCAGTCATCCCTGATTCCCTTTGTGGAACAAGATCCAGGTTCATCTCTATACCGAATCCTGCCTTGCTCGCCATTTCGGCACTTGAGCTTGTCAGTCCTGCAGCGCCCATATCCTGAATTCCAACAAGAGCATCAGATTGTATAAGTTCGAGGCATGCCTCGAGCAAAAGCTTTTCCATAAATGGATCGCCAACCTGGACCGCAGGGCGTTTCTCATCCGATTGGTCTGTTAGCTCTTCAGAAGCAAACGTTGCTCCATGGATGCCATCGCGTCCTGTTTTGGCACCTACATACATCACTGTATTGCCAACTCCGCTTGCCAACCCCTTTTTAATATCCTTATGGTCAATCAAACCTACACACATTGCATTGACAAGCGGATTGCCCTCATAGGAGGCATCAAACTGAATTTCTCCCCCAACTGTCGGGATGCCAATGCAGTTTCCATATCCAGCTATTCCGGCAACAACTTCCTTGAATAAGTAGCGGACCCGAGCTGATGAATCAAGTTCACCAAATCTAAGTGAATTCAATAGCGCAACCGGTCTTGCTCCCATAGAAAAAATATCACGGATAATCCCGCCAACCCCGGTCGCAGCTCCTTGATACGGTTCAATTGCAGAGGGATGGTTGTGGCTCTCAATTTTAAATACAACAGCCTGGCTATCGCCAATATCGACGACTCCAGCTCCCTCACCTGGGCCTTGCAGTACACGTTCCCCTTTTGTTGGAAACTTTTTTAAAATCGGCTTCGAATTTTTATACGAGCAATGTTCTGACCACATCACTGAAAACAATCCAGTTTCAGTATAGTTGGGAAGGCGCCCAAGAATTTCTTCCACCTTTATGAACTCCTCATCAGATAGGCCCATTTGCTGATACAATCTTTCTTCCCGAATTTGTTCCGGCGATGGCTCAAGCGTTAACAACATATGATTCCCTCCATTGCTTCACAATTGATTGGAACAGGAGAAGGCCGTCAACACTCCCGAGCAGTTCATCGGCTGCCCTCTCAGGATGCGGCATCATTCCCAGGACATTTCCCTGCTTATTGATGATTCCTGCAATATTATCCAGGCTCCCATTAATATCTTCTGTATATGTAAACACAATTTGATTATTTGCCTTAAGCGTTGCGAGAGTCTTTTCATCGCAAAAATAGTTTCCCTCTCCATGTGCAACAGGGATGGACAGTGTCTGACCTAATGTATATTCACTCGTGAACATTGTTTGGTTGTTCTCAACTTTTATCTTTGCTGGAGAGCAAAGGAACTTCAAGCTTTTGTTTCTTCTGAGGGCTCCTGGCAACAAACCTGCCTCAAGGAGTATTTGAAATCCATTGCAAACACCAAGAACCGGTTTCCCTGCTTCTGCTGCTTTAATAATTTCAGCCATAATTGCACTGAACCGGGCAATCGCTCCGCAACGAAGATAGTCGCCGTATGAAAATCCCCCTGGGAGAAGAATCCCATCATAGCCATCAAGACTTGTCTCTGTATGCCATACGAATTCCGCTTCCGCACCGAGTTCATCTCTTATCGCATGGTACATGTCGGAATCACAGTTCGATCCAGGAAAAACAATTACCGCAAATTTCATTGGACCATAGCCTCCTCGAATTCGTAACGGTAATCCTCGATAACCGGATTTGAAAGTAGCTTTTCACATGCTTCCCGAACTACAGTTTCAACATCCCTGCCTCCTGTTTCAATAAAAAGCTCCATATACTTCCCAATCCGCACGTCAGTGACCTCTTCATATCCAAGTGAGTGCAGAGCATTTGAAACCGCCTTTCCCTGAGGATCCAAAACACTTTCCTTCAACGTGACATAAACCTTTACTTTGACCATGATAAGCCTCCCAATCTATTAAGTATTTTTTCATAGGCTTCCGTAAGGCTGCCAAGATCCCTCCGAAAAACGTCTTTATCCAGTTTTTCGTTTGTTTTGCTATCCCACAAACGGCATGTATCAGGTGAGATTTCATCAGCAAGGACAATTTTTCCCGACGCATCTTTTCCGAATTCAAGCTTAAAGTCAATAAGGTTAATCGCTATCTCCTTAAAGAAAGTGGATAAAACATTGTTAATTTCAAGGGCCTTTTCTTTTAAAATTGTAATCTCGCCCTGAGTTGCTAAATTCAGTTCAACAATGTGATCTTCCGTAATGAGTGGATCGCCAAGATTGTCATCTTTAAGATAAAATTCAACAATCGGTTTTTTAAGTGGCTTTCCCTCTTCCATGCCGAGCCGTTTTGCCATACTTCCTGCTGCTAAATTTCGGACAACAACTTCCAGTGGAATAATCGTTACTCTTTTAACAAGCTGGCTATTCGCGGACACCTTTTCCACAAAATGCGACTCAATACCTTGCTCTTTTAGCATTATAAATATATTTGAACTGATTTCATTATTAAGCCGGCCCTTACCAGAGATTTCTGCCTTTTTCTCCCCATTAAAAGCAGTAGCAGAATCCTTGTATTCCACTAGCACAATTTGTTCATCAGCTGTTCTGTATATCCTTTTTGCTTTTCCTTCATACAATAGTTCTCCCATATATACGGGCTCCTCTCACTTGGCGGATACGGCTGTTTCTTTTACATGCCAAATTCCTGTTTTTTCAATCTCATCCAATGCTTCATCAACCGTGTTTCGGAGCAATGTTGCATGCCCCATCTTCCTGCCCTTCTTCGCTTCGGTCTTCCCATACAAATGTACATTCCAATCCTTCAGTTCAGATAACTTTTCCAAAAGCTTCCCCTGGTGCTCACCAAGGATATTTACCATAACTGCAGGTTTCAAGAGATCTGTCCTGCTTAACGGCAAGTTGCATATAGCCCTGATATGTTGAGTAAACTGGGACGTTTCACACGCCTCTATGGTGAAATGGCCAGAATTATGAGGCCTTGGGGCAATTTCATTAATTTTGATGGAATCATCATCCATCAAGAACATCTCAACTGCCAAAGTGCCAACCATTTTAAGTGATTCAGCCAGCTTCATTGCAATGGCAGTTGCAGTTCTCTCTGCCTTTTTACTTAACCTGGCAGGGACAATTGTTTCATGAAGTATATTGTTATGGTGAATGTTCTCAGCAATAGGAAATACCGCCGTTTCCCCGCTTGTATTCCGTGCCACAATAACAGAAATCTCTTTCTTAAATGAAAGCCACTGCTCTACGACGCAAGGGCCATGATGAAGAAGTTCTGCTGCAGCGTTAAGGCTTCCTTCAGCTCTTATTACATACTGCCCTTTTCCGTCATATCCGCCCCTTGCTGTTTTGGCGACACATGGATATCCAAGTTGTGTTGCTGCCTCAGCAAGTTCTTCTTTTGTTGTAATTGCCTTATATGGTGCAACAGGAAGCTCAGCCTCTGTTATCGCCTGTTTTTCAGCTATTCTATCTTTGGCTATCTGGAGCACTTTCGTACCTTGTGGAACCCAGGAAAGCTTTGCTGCGGCTTCCAATGCATTTTCATCTATATTTTCAAACTCGTACGTAATTACATTGCTTATTCCTGCAAGTTGTTCCATTGCTTCAAGACTGCTATATGGCCCCACAACTTTATGATCTGCCACCTGGCCACATGGTGAATCCGGGTTTGGATCTAGTACTGCAATCCGATAGCCCATTGCCTTTGCTGTTAATGCCATCATCCTGCCAAGCTGGCCGCCGCCGATTATACCTATAGTATCCCCAGGCAAAATAGACTCCCTAAACAAGCTGGCCACTGCTTTCGAGGGCAGCATCCTGAGCTGCTCTCCTCATTTCTTCAATTCTTTCAGCCAGAACTTCATCATTTATAGCAAGCATCTGTGCGGCAAGAATGCCTGCATTTTTTGCTCCACTTTCTCCTATGGCAACTGTTGCTACAGGAACACCAGCTGGCATCTGAACAATCGATAGCAAGGAATCGAGCCCATTTAAGGCCTTCGACTTTACTGGAACCCCAATAACTGGAACTATGGTCTTAGCGGCAACCATCCCGGGTAAGTGCGCTGCTCCACCGGCACCGGCAATGATAACTTCAATTCCCCGGCTCTTTGCCTTTTCTGCGAATTGAAACATATAGTCAGGCGTCCTATGCGCGGAAATAACCGTTTTATCGTGGGGCACCCCGAGACTTTCTAGTATGGAGCATGTATGTTTCATTGTTTCCCAGTCTGATTTGCTTCCCATTATGACGGCAACTTTTGTATTCATACGAATCCCATCCTTTTCAAAAAATAAAAAACCCTGGACAGACTGTTCCCTTTTAAAAGAGAAAGCAGTCCGGCCAGGGCCAGAAAGGCAAATACAAATAGAAGCTGAAGTAAAAAGACTCCACCACTTCAAATATAATGCCGCTTTCCCTCATAGTCCGGCCATTTACGGTAGCCAGGTAGAAACTTATGGGCCATATCCCCATGATTATACGAGGTGCAATTACATTTATATTCTTGATGGTAACATCATAACAGCTTCAACTAGAAGCCGTCAACCAAAAACAGCGAACGTTAAAGATAAACAATTATTAAATTGTTCGCCTTTGGGCCTGTCAGATATTGAAAATTCATGTTATTTAATTGCAATAATTGTTGTATGGCATAAGCGCCTCGAGACAGGCAAAGAACAGCCCGTCTCTGCGACGATTATTCTTGGAAGCTTTCCTAGACACTGGAGCTAGATACAAAAAAGGGATAAACATATAAATTCTAAGAATACGAAAAAGGACAACCCGTAATGGGTTGCCCTTTTGTTGTTGCCCGGCAGCGTCCTACTCTCACAGGGGCTTACGCCCCAACTACCATCGGCGCTGAGAAGCTTAACTTCCGTGTTCGGGATGGGAACGGGTGTGGCCTTCTCGCCATAACTGCCAGACTATATGAGGGTTGTTCCCTCAAAACTGGGTAATCGTAAAGGAAGAAATAGAAGAACATCAAGCAATCAAATATGGTTAAGTCCTCGATCTATTAGTATCAGTCAGCTCCACACGTCACCGCGCTTCCACCTCTGACCTATCAACCTGATCATCTTTCAGGGATCTTACTTCTTGCGAATGGGAAATCTCATCTTGAGGGGGGCTTCATGCTTAGATGCTTTCAGCACTTATCCCGTCCGCACATAGCTACCCAGCGATGCCTTTGGCAAGACAACTGGTACACCAGCGGTGCGTCCATCCCGGTCCTCTCGTACTAAGGACAGCTCCTCTCAAATTTCCTGCGCCCACGACGGATAGGGACCGAACTGTCTCACGACGTTCTGAACCCAGCTCGCGTACCGCTTTAATGGGCGAACAGCCCAACCCTTGGGACCGACTACAGCCCCAGGATGCGATGAGCCGACATCGAGGTGCCAAACCTCCCCGTCGATGTGGACTCTTGGGGGAGATAAGCCTGTTATCCCCGGGGTAGCTTTTATCCGTTGAGCGATGGCCCTTCCATGCGGAACCACCGGATCACTAAGCCCGACTTTCGTCCCTGCTCGACTTGTAGGTCTCGCAGTCAAGCTCCCTTGTGCCTTTACACTCTGCGAATGATTTCCAACCATTCTGAGGGAACCTTTGGGCGCCTCCGTTACATTTTAGGAGGCGACCGCCCCAGTCAAACTGCCTGCCTGACACTGTCTCCCACCCCGATAAGGGGTGCGGGTTAGAATTTCAATACAGCCAGGGTAGTATCCCACCGACGCCTCCACCGAAGCTGGCGCTCCGGCTTCTCAGGCTCCTACCTATCCTGTACAAGCTGTACCAAAATTCAATATCAGGCTGCAGTAAAGCTCCACGGGGTCTTTCCGTCCTGTCGCGGGTAACCTGCATCTTCACAGGTACTATAATTTCACCGAGTCTCTCGTTGAGACAGTGCCCAGATCGTTACGCCTTTCGTGCGGGTCGGAACTTACCCGACAAGGAATTTCGCTACCTTAGGACCGTTATAGTTACGGCCGCCGTTTACTGGGGCTTCGATTCAGAGCTTCGCGTGAGCTAACCCCTCCTCTTAACCTTCCAGCACCGGGCAGGCGTCAGCCCCTATACTTCGCCTTGCGGCTTCGCAGAGACCTGTGTTTTTGCTAAACAGTCGCCTGGGCCTATTCACTGCGGCTCTTCAGGGCTATGAACCCTAAAGAGCACCCCTTCTCCCGAAGTTACGGGGTCATTTTGCCGAGTTCCTTAACGAGAGTTCTCTCGCTCACCTTAGGATTCTCTCCTCGCCTACCTGTGTCGGTTTGCGGTACGGGCACCTTTCATCTCGCTAGAGGCTTTTCTTGGCAGTGTGGAATCAGGAACTTCGGTACTAAATTTCCCTCGCTGTCACAGCTCAGCCTTCACGGGAAGTGGATTTGCCTGCTTCCCAGCCTAACTGCTTAGACGCACATGTCCAATAGTGCGCTTACCCTATCCTCCTGCGTCCCCCCATTGCTCAAACGATGAAGAGGTGGTACAGGAATATCAACCTGTTGTCCATCGCCTACGCCTTTCGGCCTCGGCTTAGGTCCCGACTAACCCTGAGCGGACGAGCCTTCCTCAGGAAACCTTAGGCATTCGGTGGATGGGATTCTCACCCATCTTTCGCTACTCATACCGGCATTCTCACTTCCAAGCGCTCCACAAGTCCTTCCGGTCTTGCTTCGACGCCCTTGGAACGCTCTCCTACCGCGGACACCATAAGGTGTCCACCCACAGCTTCGGTGATACGTTTAGCCCCGGTACATTTTCGGCGCAGAGTCACTCGACCAGTGAGCTATTACGCACTCTTTAAATGATGGCTGCTTCTAAGCCAACATCCTGGTTGTCTAAGCAACTCCACATCCTTTTCCACTTAACGTATACTTTGGGACCTTAGCTGGTGGTCTGGGCTGTTTCCCTTTTGACTACGGATCTTATCACTCGCAGTCTGACTCCCACGGATAAGTCTTTGGCATTCGGAGTTTGTCTGAATTCGGTAACCCGATGGGGGCCCCTAGTCCAAACAGTGCTCTACCTCCAAGACTCTTACAACGTGAGGCTAGCCCTAAAGCTATTTCGGAGAGAACCAGCTATCTCCAAGTTCGATTGGAATTTCTCCGCTACCCACACCTCATCCCCGCACTTTTCAACGTGCGTGGGTTCGGGCCTCCAGTAGGTGTTACCCTACCTTCACCCTGGACATGGGTAGATCACCTGGTTTCGGGTCTACGGCCACATACTCATTCGCCCTATTCAGACTCGCTTTCGCTGCGGCTCCGCTTTTTCAGCTTAACCTTGCATGGGACCG